>JBOIFK010000203.1:0-2428 GCA_050741585.1 Nitrosospira sp. | reverse complement strand
AAGACAAAAGCGGGGTGCAATTGATTTTGAAACCATTGAAACCCAGATGATTTTCAACGATCAGGGCAAAATCGAGCGCATTCTTCCAATAAAGCGTAACGATGCCCATCGTCTGATTGAAGAATGCATGCTGGCAGCCAACGTATGCGCATCGGACTTCCTGCAGAAGCACAAACAACGTACGCTTTATCGTATCCATGAAGGTCCGACACCGGAAAAGCTGGTTGCCTTGCGTGATTTTCTTAAAGAGTTTGGCTTGCAACTCAGCGGCGGCGACACGCCCAGTGCCAAGGATTATGCCAAGGCGCTGACTAAAACCAAGGATAGACCCGATGCACAGCTATTGCAGACCGTCATGCTGCGATCCTTGCGTCAGGCCGTTTACAGTCCCGACAACGTAGGCCATTTCGGGTTGGCATATGAATCTTATACCCATTTTACGTCACCGATCAGGCGTTATCCGGACTTGCTGGTGCATCGCGCGATCAAGGCCGTATTGAAGGGTAAAGTGTATTCTCCTGGCGACTGGCATGCGCTGGGCAAACATTGTTCACAGACAGAGCGCCGTGCCGACGATGCCAGCCGGGATGTGGAATCGTGGCTTAAATGCTATTACATGCAGGACCGGATTGGCGAGTGTTTTGAGGGTGTCATCAGCAGCGTCACCGGGTTCGGTCTTTTTGTGGCACTGGATGGCATTTATGTGGAAGGATTGGTACACATCTCCGAGTTGCCCAGCGATTATTTTCATTTCGACGCCGCCAAGCATATATTGCTGGGTGAGCGCAGCGGCAAGCGGTATCGTCTTGGCGACCGGCTAAGAGTCAAGATCGTACGGGTTGATCTGGAAACCAGCAAGATCGATTTTGTACTGGCCGGGGAATAGAGTGGAAGATCTGGCGCCGCAGGTCTCGGTTAGCTTGAGGGCCTCGATCAGCTCCTGCCAATAAATGTCCAATATTCGCCTTATATTCGGTTTTCATGCTATTACCAGCCGTCTGCGGCAGAATCCCGGCAGCATCAGGGAAATCTTCCTTGATACAGCTCGCCGCGACCAGCGTGCGCGTGACTTAGCGAAACTGGCCGAGGCTCAGGGCGTCCGATTGATTTTATGCGATAACGCAAGGGTTGCTGGTATGGCGGGCGATGCCCGCCATCAGGGGGTGGCAGCAAATATCGATGCGTCCCGCAGTTACGTGGACATTGAAGACGTGCTCGACACCCTCACTGAGCCGGCCCTGATTCTGGTGTTGGACGGCATCCATGACCCACATAATCTTGGAGCGTGCCTGCGCGTGGCGGATGCCTTTGGCGTCCATGCCGTAGTCGCGCCAAAAGACCGTGCCGTCGGGCTCACCGCTACGGTGCACAAAGTGGCGAGTGGCGCCGCGGACGCGGTCCCGTATATTTCCGTCACCAATCTGGCCCGTAGCTTACGGGATTTGAAACAGCGCGGTGTGCTGGTGATCGGGGCCACCGCTGGCGCGGACAGCGATCTTAACTCCCTCAAGCTCGAGGGACCGATTGCCTGGGTGCTGGGTGCCGAAGAAAAAGGCTTGCGCAGGCTGACACGCGAAACCTGTGATCAACTTGTTTCCATTCCCATGCTGGGTAGCGTGGAGAGTCTGAATGTTTCCGTTAGCGCCGGCATATGTTTATTTGAAACGCGCCGACAGCGTGCGAAAGGCGATATTACGTAAATGACAGGACAGGATTTGGCTGGGAGTCGTGTGAGAAATATTGGCGCGGCTGCGGATATTTAACAGATCAGAAATGGACAATATACGGATATTCTCGACGCAGCAATGTTGAAGAAGTCGAGAAAAGACAGTGGATTTTTGCTTTTTACGTTCTAAACTCATTGTTTCCTGATTGATATTTTTTTCCTGGTTCAGTATAGTACCGACCTCTTCAACCTTGCCCCACCGTGCCCGCACGCGGGGGGCTCTACCCATAAGGAGACTGCATGCGACATTACGAAATCGTTTTCATTGTCCATCCCGACCAGAGCGAGCAGGTGCCCGCAATGATTGAGCGGTATCGTGGCATAGTAACCGCCAAGAATGGCCAGATTCATCGCCTGGAAGACTGGGGCCGTCGCCAGCTCACCTACCTGATCCAGAAGGTTCACAAGGCACACTATGTGTTGATGAACATTGAATGCGATCAGGAAACCCTTGACGAACTGGACCATGCGTTCAAATTCAACGATGCGATACTGCGTCACCTGACCATTAAGATGGACGGGCCGGTGACCGTGGCTTCGCCAATGATGCGCGAAGAAAAAGCAAAGCCGGCTTCGCCTGCGGCAAAGGATAGCAGGGAGACCACTTTCGTCGCGTAAGGACAACGCTGGTCAAAACCAATTGAATTGCAACCAGGCTGTCATTTGCGGCAGGATTATCGAAATTTTGGGTCCGCGTTATAC
>JBOIFK010000202.1:0-14153 GCA_050741585.1 Nitrosospira sp. | reverse complement strand
GATTTGGGGTCCGGAAGTCATAGGAGGCGCGGCCAAGCCTCGCCCTCTTGTGGCGTTTTTGAATCTGACGATGGTGTATTGAATATGCGCTGCCGGCTGCAGGAAATTGCTTTGGGCGAAACGGCCGCGCTCGTGCGCGATGGGTGCGAACGGCGACCGTTCGAACCGGTCACTTTTGAGTATTCAGGACCCGAATGCAATACGGTGGAAATATCAAAGAAACAGAGCTGAAACACTTTCATGCCTGGTACCGGCGCCAGCCACTGGCGCAGCAAAGATACCAGGCATCGTTACTTTTTCGTTTTCGACTGTTTTAAAACCTTCATAAAACTTTCATCGAAACGCCATCTGCTGCCGTTAGTCTGAATGCCTCAACCAGGTTTGAAATTCGTCTTGGATAGCTTAACCATCACAGGAGGCAACGTGAAACCCCAACTACCTGCGCTAGTGATGCCGTTATCGACGGTGAGCGAAACCGCTCAAGCCGACAGATCTTTGCAAGGGCGCACCACACTATCCGATGGAGGCTGCGGCCCTGACCGAACCTCCGCAACCAGTTCCGCAGTCCATGCTGACGGGACCTTCCACGGTCCGGCTGGTAGTATCCCCAGCTATGCCCATAACACTGCGGGGCTTAAGCGGCATAATCGCCATGTCCCACCGAATGTCAGAACCGGCAAAAAGCGGTTCGGATAGATTTGAGAATGCGCCACCGAGTGCGCGCGGACCCGATTACAGGGGTTCTATTACATGCACGATAGATTGATGAGTGCTCCGGTTAAAACCGCTGACATGAATCCACCTGAGGTTGCACTTCAATCGGCCGAATCAGTCAGCGCTTTTGATGGAAAGTCTGCTCCCCTGCTTCAAGCGCTCATGGAATTCTACGAGTCCGACCAAGTCCTGGATGAGATGGAAAGCGAAATCGATCTCATGATTCAGCTGAGCGGCATGGTGTACAACCATACGCAAAGCGATGAGTAAATAATTCCGATTTGTATCAGGACGGGAGCTGCCTGAAGCAGGCCGATTCCGTGGAATTAGGTCTTGGGAGCCTCGTACAGGCCTGCTTTACCCGTCCGGCGCAACATCTTGTTAACTGCGTCGGCGTGCATCTCTTCCGTGACGATAAGTTCTCGCGCATATTCTTCCAGCACCACCGATTTGCCCTGGGTCAATTCCAGCAGCTGATAGTAGGCGGTGCAGGCCTCGCCCTCATGCGCCAGGGACTCCTTGAGGATATCCCCGATGTCGTGGTGATGCGTCTCCAGCAGCGGTCCAATCGAAAGCGAGGGGTATCCGCCCAGCAGGGTGACGAGTTCGCCCGCCCTGTGAGCATGCACCAACCCTTCTTCGGCCTCTTTCTTGAGCCATTCCACGACAGGAATACGGTTGTAGCCAAAGACCATCAATGAATAATGCGTATAACGCACCACTCCGGCAAGCTCAAGTTCCATGATCCTGTTCAATAGCGCAATGGCTTTGTCTTTATCGAAGTCCATGTTTTTCTCCTTGTGGTTGCAGATAACCTACATGATGCAGCGCCCATAACGAGTAACCGCTTTTCCGGGTGGTTTTGACTCTTTCTCATTTCATGAATTCAAAGCGCCTTCGCATGGGTGCCCAGGTAATCGGCTACCCCCTCGGGAGAGGCCTTCATTCCGGGATCCCCCGTCTTCCAGCCGGCGGGGCAGACCTCGCCGTGGCTTTCGTGGAATTGCAATGCGTCCACCATGCGCAGCATTTCGTCCACATCGCGCCCCAGCGGCAGGTCATTGACCACTTCGTGGCGTACGATGCCATTTTTGTCGATCAGGAACGAAGCGCGCAGGGCGACGTGATCCGGATGATCGATGCCGTAGGCATGCATGACTTCCCCGCCCACGTCGGATACCAGCGTGATTCCCACGGGACCGATGCCGCCCTTGTCAACAGTGGTGTTCCGCCAGGCGTAGTGGGTGAATTGGGAATCCACCGATACCCCGATGACTTCTACATTGCGTTTGCGAAACTCTTCCACGCGATGTGAGTGGGCGATGATTTCTGACGGGCAGACGAAGGTGAAATCCAGTGGATAAAAAAACAGCACGGCATACTTGCCGGAAATCTCGGCATGGAAGTTGAAAGTATCATTGAAGCTGCCATTCGGCAGAACAGCAGGCTTGGTAAAGTCGGGTGCGACACGGGTAACGAGTACGGACATTAATGTTTCTCCTTTCTGATTGATGAGATTGGCGGATTTGCTGAATCGGCTTCAGCCGCCTTTAAACAATATTAGCATACAATATTTCTTCTTCTTTTCTTCAATTTTCCAATCACTTTGGTTTATATAGGATGCACGCTGGATACCGGCTTATCTGTGCGGTGCCGCGCAGGAGGCGAAAGTTTTTATGAAGATCCCAATTGCAGCTGCCGGACTTGAAAAATCGAGGCGAAAAGGATTGAGCGAGGCAAATTCTGACGATCCGGAAGACAGATAAGACAGATATCCTTCGAGATCAATCGCCGGGGAGATGGTAAATCCACTGGTTCAAGAGGCTGCGTGCCACGTTCGGAATTTCCGATGCGACCATTCCGAGCGGGCCACCATGCTGTTTCTGTAATGTATCTGCTGCGGCACCGTGTAGGTAAACCCCAAGCAATAGCGCATTCTCCGCATTTAATCCTTGCGCCAGCAGGGCGCCGGTGATGCCGGACAATATATCCCCCGTACCCGCGCTGCTTAAACCGGGATTGCCGCTGGTATTGATGTAGCGTTTTCCGCCGGACACCGCGCAGATGCTTCCCGCACCTTTCAGCACGGCGCAGCAATTGAAATTTTCCGCCAGACTTGCGGCGGCAGCCATGCGGTCATTTTGAATTGTTGTGGTATCCGTGTTCAGCAATCGCGCGGCTTCGGCAGGGTGGGGCGTGAGAATGGAAGGGGCATTGCGTTCGCGCAGCCGTTCCCGTAGCAGATTGGCGACATTGGGGTGCGCAGCAATGAGGTTCAGCGCGTCGGCATCGAGCACGAGCGGCAGGGGCGACTCCAGCGCGCTATTCAGCCAGAAGCAGGCGTCGGCTCCCATCCCAAGGCCCGGTCCGACAACCAGGCAATCCAAATGATCGAGCTTGAATAATTCGTGGGCGGAGCGCAGCATCAATTCAGGCTGCGCAGTATCTACACCGGGCGCGCCGGTCGTGTCATGGGCAATCAAGCCGAGATAGACTCGCCCTGCGCCCAGCTTCAATGCTGCCGTGCCTGCCAGAAGCGCCGCGCCTGTCATCCCTGCCGCGCCGCCGATGACGCCAATGCTGCCGAACATGCCTTTGTGGCTGCTGGCGGGACGGCGGGGTGGCAGCAATTTTTCTGCATAAGCCTGATTCATCACCCATGAAGTGGGTTTTTTCAGGAAAGGCACGTCAAGGTCGAGATTGCGCAGGAAGATTTTCCCGCAATATTCCGGGCCATCGTGCGTGATGAGGCCGGGTTTGAGGCCGATGAACGTGACCGTCATCGCGGCCTTGATCGCAGCGCCGCGAACGGTACCGGTATCGCTGCCCAGACCGCTGGGGATATCGAGTGCGAGCACGGGTTGGCTCATGCGGTTGACAGTGTTGACCAGGGCAAGGTATTTATCTTGCAGGTCTCGTCCTCCCCGGTGATCGAGACCGATTCCGAACAGCCCATCTATTACCACATCCCATTGTTTGCCTTCTGGAATTTCGTCAAATATCTCGCCACCGGTGGTGAGCCAGGCATCGAACATTTGCTGTGCGGTGCTGGAAAGGTTTTCGCGTTCTCCGGCGAATACAAGCGTGACCTTGAACCACCAGCCTCGCAGATGACGCGCCACCACGAAAGCATCACCACCATTGTTACCCGGGCCCGCCAGCACCAGCGCCTCGATTCTACCGTGAATTAGCAGTTTGTCCCGCGCGACTTCGGCAGCGGCGAGACCTGCTTTTTCCATCAGGGCAGGCGGATCAGGCAATGCAGCCGCAAGCTGCTCGATTTCCCGGATCTCGGCGGTGGAATAAATGGCGGCGGGCTGATTATGTTTTGGATTATGCATGCTGTCGATCATAAAATACCTGCGGGCCTGCGGGCAGCTTGCCTTCTCGTGTAAAATCACGTTTTCAACTCATCGGCTCATTTCACCGGATGCTTCGACTTCGTGGTGGCAGCGCTCTTTCCCCATTCCGCCAGGAAAAATTGGCGAACGCACTCAAAATTGCCGCTCCGCAAGTTTCCCACATTTATGCAGAGTATTGGCATTTTTGCGCGCTTAAACGCGATTTGCGGCAAAACGAACTCCTCATTCTCGAAAAGCTGCTTGAGTACGCCCCGAAAGAAGCCTCGCCGAGGGAGGCTGCCGTACAGCAGACCGGCCGTCCCGCAGGTGAATTGCTGCTGGTATTGCCTCGGCCGGGCACGATCTCCCCGTGGTCATCCAAGGCCACCGACATTGCGCTCCATTGTGGACTGGAAGCGGTGGAGCGGCTGGAGCGCGGCGTGGCATTTTATGTTCAGACAAAAGATGCGTCTTCCGCCGAATTGCCTCCTGAGTTGGCTCCCAAGGACAGGATTGCCCTGCTTGCGTTGATACACGATCGCATGACCGAGACCGTGTTTGGTTCCTTCGATGATGCCGAAAAATTGTTCAGGCATTCCAAACCCGCGCCGCTCAATACGGTGGATGTGCTGATGGGGGGACGAGACGCACTGCAAAATGCCAACAGCGAAATGGGGCTTGCGCTGTTGCCTGATGAAATTGAATATTTTGCAGCCTATTTTATGCGAATCGGGCGTAATCCCACCGATGCGGAATTGATGATGTTTGCCCAGGCGAATTCGGAGCATTGCCGCCACAAGATTTTCAACGCGGATTGGGTAATAGACGGCAATCCTCGGACGAAATCGCTGTTCTCGATGATACGCAATACCCACAAGTTGAATCCGCAAGGCACGGTGGTCGCTTATGCGGATAATTCTTCCGTTATCGAAGGGGCGCAGATCGCCCGTTTCTATCCTGGCAAGGACAATGCGTACGGTTATGCCGAGGAGCAAACGCACATCCTGATGAAAGTTGAAACTCACAATCATCCTACCGCCATCTCACCTTATCCGGGGGCCGCCACCGGTGTGGGCGGGGAAATCCGCGACGAAGGCGCCACCGGACGTGGGGCCAAGCCCAGGGCTGGGCTGAGCGGTTTCTCGGTTTCCAATTTGAATATTCCCGGATTTATTCAGCCTTGGGAAGTACACCAGCAATCAGGGAAATCACATTTTTATGGCAAGCCATCGCGCATCGCATCGGCCCTGCAAATAATGCTTGAGGGCCCCATTGGCGGTGCGGCGTTCAACAATGAGTTCGGACGCCCCAATCTGGCAGGGTATTTTCGCACCTTCGAGGAGCGCATTGCCGGGGAAATGCGTGGTTATCATAAGCCAATCATGCTGGCTGGAGGGATAGGCCATATCGCCGCACGCCATTCCTTCAAGGAGGAATTTCCGGCCGGTGCGCTGCTGATTCAATTGGGTGGACCGGGAATGCTGATTGGTCTCGGCGGCGGTGCGGCATCCAGCATGGATACCGGAATGAATACGGAAAACCTTGATTTCGATTCGGTGCAACGCGGCAATGCGGAAATGGAGCGGCGCGCGCAGGAGGTCATTGACTCTTGCTGGCAGGCGGAAAGGCGAGGCACGCCCAATCCGATTCTTTCGATTCACGATGTTGGCGCCGGTGGCTTGTCGAATGCGCTCCCCGAGCTGCTGCACGGCTCCGGTCGTGGAGGTCATTTCAATTTGCGCGATATTCCTTCGGAAGAGCCGGGAATGTCGCCAATGCAAATCTGGAGCAACGAGGCCCAGGAGCGGTATGTGCTCGCTATCAGACCGGAGTCGATGGGATTATTCCAGGCAATTTGCGAGCGCGAACGTTGTCCGTTCGCGCTGGTAGGCGCAGCGGCGGCGCAACAACAGCTTACCGTGACTGATCCCATGTTCGACAATCAGCCGGTCGATATGGACCTCTCGGTACTGCTGGGCAAGCCGCCGAAGATGACCCGGGATGCCACGCATGTCAATAAGCTGCCGATGCCGTTCGATACGGCGGGACTGAATCTGCAAGAGGCGGCGTACCGGGTGCTGCGGTTGCCCGCAGTGGCGGACAAGACCTTTCTCATCAGTATCGGCGATCGCAGCGTCGGCGGCATGACGGCGCGTGACCAGATGGTGGGGCCGTGGCAGGTGCCAGTGGCCGATGTGGCGGTGACGCTGATGGGATACCGGACATATCTGGGTGAAGCCTTCGCTGTCGCCGAGCGCACGCCAATCGCGCTGATTGATCCCGCCGCTTCGGCGCGCATGGCGGTAGGCGAAGCGATCACCAATATCGCGGCCGCACGGATCGAACATGTCGGAGAGATCAAGCTCTCCGCCAACTGGATGGCCGCCGCCGGACATCCCGGCGAAGACGCAGCCTTGTTCGACGCGGTGCACGCGGTAGGCATGGAATTGTGCCCACAACTAGGAATCAGCATCCCCGTGGGCAAGGATTCCATGTCGATGAAGACCGTATGGCAATCGGAATCTGGCGGAGAGGCAGTCAAAAAGGAAGTGACTGCGCCGCTGTCGCTGATCATTTCCGCCTTTGCGAGGGTAGCGGATACGCGCAAGACACTTACGCCGCGGTTGCGTGCGGATTGTGGCGAAACCGAGCTCATTCTGATCGATCTGGGCTCCGGCAGGAATCGCCTGGGAGGTTCTGCCCTGGCACAGGTTTACAAGCAGGTGGGCGATGCTGCGCCGAATATAACGGGCCTGGAGGGGTCGAAGAAACTCAGCGGTTTTTTCGCTGCCATACAACGTTTGAATCATGAAAGCAGAATCGTTGCTTATCATGACCGTTCCGATGGAGGTCTTTTCGCAACACTGTGTGAAATGGCCTTTGCCGGCCACGCGGGCATAACCGTTAATCTCGATCAGTTGTGTTTCGACGTGCTCGCGAACGATGTCGATGGTTGCGAACTTCGGCCGGAGGCGCTCGGCGGAAGGTTTCTGGAGCGTATCATATCCGTATTGTTCAACGAGGAATTGGGAGCGGTAATCCAGATCAAGGCGGAACATCGCCATGATGTGATGGATGTCTTGTCCGAGGAAGGCTTGCGCGACATCAGTTTTGTCATCGGCAGCCTCAACGGGAGGGATGAAATCCAGTTTCTGCGCAACAATAAGCCGGTGTTCGCCGAGAAGCGCATTGACTTGCAGCGCGCCTGGTCGGAGACCACTTACCAGATGCAGAAGCTGCGCGACAACCCGGAATGCGCGCAACAGGAATACGATCGCATTCTCGATACCGCCGATCCCGGTCTGCATGCTCAGTTAAGCTTCGACGTGGATGACGATATTTCCGCGCCTTATATCAATCGTGGCATCCGGCCGCGAATCGCCATTTTGCGCGAGCAAGGTGTGAATGGCCATGTGGAAATGGCCGCTGCCTTTGACCGGGCGGGATTTGCCGCAGCCGATATCCATATGAGCGATATTGTCGCGGGGCGTGTTTCTCTGAGAGACTATATGGGGTTTGCCGCCTGCGGCGGATTTTCCTACGGCGACGTACTGGGAGCGGGGGAGGGCTGGGCCAAATCAATTCTGTTCAATCATCGTGTCCGCGACGAGTTTGAGGCGTTTTTCCTGCACACTGATACCTTTGCGCTGGGTGTATGCAACGGCTGCCAGATGATGAGCAACCTGCATGAAATCATTCCCGGCGCAGAAGAGTGGCCGCATTTCGTGCGCAACAAATCGGAGCAGTTCGAGGCGCGTTTCGTTATGGTGGAGGTTCAGGAGAGCCCATCGCTGTTTTTCGGCGGCATGGCAGGGAGCCGAATGCCTGTTGTCGTTTCGCACGGTGAAGGTTACGCGGAATTTACCGGCAAGAACAAGGTCTCAGCTATGTCGCCTTTGGTTGCATTACGTTTTGTGGATAATCGGGGCATGCCTACCGAGGCCTATCCCCTTAATCCGAGCGGTTCTCCCCGGGGCATCGCCGGGGTGACCACACCAGACGGGCGTTTCAGCATACTTATGCCGCATCCGGAGCGCGGGTTTCGTGCCATCCAGCATTCCTGGCATCCCGGTTGGCATGAGGATGCTCCCTGGATGCGAATGTTCAGGAACGCGAGACAATGGGTGGGGTAATGTATCAGTACAGCCAGGATCGTAGCCCGTGAAAAGATGGAGTCTGCCAAGAGATCAAAAGTAACCAATTTGAATACGGATGAGATGAGTTCGATAATTGACGACAAAGGAGCATCCCGCTTGACAATTTTTCAAAGAAGTCTGCCCCTGGGTATGCTGTGCAGGGGATGGTCCATCGCCATCGTGTTGCTTGCGTTCGGCGCTGCTCCGAATATCGCATCGGCGCAATTGAAAGCCAGCAGCAAGGAAAAAACCGACTGTGTCCCGGCCGGAAGCTGGATCATGCCTGGCGGCGGGAAGATGTCCGGCACTGAGGGCCTTGCCCGCGCCGCGAAGCGCTCCGTGGTGCTGCTGGGTGAAATGCACGACAACGCCGATCACCACCGGTGGCAATTGCAGACGCTGGCTGCGCTGCATGCAGCACGGCCCGATATGGTCATCGGCTTCGAGATGTTCCCCCGCCGGGTGCAGAAAGCACTCGATCAGTGGGTGGCGGGCGAACTCTCCGAAGCGGAATTCCTCGCTGCCTCAGACTGGAACACGGTCTGGAGCACGGATGCGAGCCTCTATCTGCCCTTGTTCCATTTTGCGCGCATGAATCGGGTTCCGATGGTGGCGCTCAACATTGATACGCGTTTGAGGCGGGCGGTTTCAGCGAAGGGTCTGGAAGGCGTTCCGGAGAACGAGCGCGAAGGGGTGATGCCCCCCGCGGCACCGAGCAATGCTTATCTCGACTACCTGCTGCCAATCTACGGTGAGCATGAACGCAGCGGCAAGAAGAAGGGTGAAACCAGCCGCGATGATCCGGACTTCCGGCGCTTCGTCGAGAGCCAGCAACTCTGGGACCGGGCAATGGCGCAGGCCATACACTCGGCGCTGGATCGGCCGGGACGTCCGCTAGTTGTCGGAATCATGGGCTCAGGGCATATCAAGTATGGTTATGGGGTTCCCCACCAGTTGAAAGACCTCCGCGTCACCGACGTGGCCACGCTGCTGCCATGGAATAGCGGCACGGCTTGCGGACAACTTGTCGCAGGAATGGCCGATGCAGTATTCGGTGTGGCATCGTCATCGGCATCATCTATCTTGCCGGAACTGCCGCGGCAGCGGCTTGGTATCCGCTTCGAGATGGCGCAGGACGGGGGTGCCCGCGTGCTGCAGGTGGAGAAGGGCAGCATCGCCGAAACCACGGGTATTCGCGATAGCGACGTGATCACGGAAGCTGCGGGAATGCCGGTCAAGCAAACCAATGACATTGTAGATGTCGTCAAACGCCAGGCTCCCGGTACCTGGCTGCCGCTTAAATTGAAGCGCGGCGGAGAAATAATCGAGGCGAATGCCAGATTTCCGGCGGCACCGAAGTGAGCCGGCGAATGGTGAGGCGGGGACGGGATCGTTGGGGGGCCGTTGCCTGCATTCTGCTTCCGCTCCTGGTTGCAACCGGTGCATGTGCTGCATCCGGCTCCACTTCCGCCGCATCCACTGTAACGGATACCGCAGAGATTGACTATGACATCACGGTTCGCATTGACCCGGTGGCGCGCACCATTGAAGGGCACAGCGTTATTACGGCGAAGACACCGGAGGAACTCACCCTGGTGCTGGGCCGGCGTTTTGAAGTGATGCATGCGCGCGTCGATGCCGCACCGCTCGGGCCGGCTGCGATTAGCGGCAGAATGCGCGCCTGGCGGATTTCGGGCGACCAGCAGATACCGCGCCGTATCGAGATCCGTTGGCGCGGCGAACTTTCCGCGCTTGATACCTCGCTCGATCATCCGCAGACGCTGGGAAGGAATGAACCTGCAAGCAGTGCTGCCGGCACGTTTCTGCCTGACTCAAGCGGCTGGTATCCGTATATAGCGGAAAAACTCGCAAGCTACCGTGTAAGCATCGAACTTCCAACCGGACAACGCGGCATTGTTGCAGGCCGCCTCGTCGAGGAATCCGAATCGGAGAAAGGGTATCACGCACGTTTTGAGTTCCCCGCTCCAACGGGTGGCATCGATCTCATGGCAGGACCCTACACGGTTGACACACAGACGATGCGTGGCGCGGGAGGCAAGGCAATCCAACTGCGAACATACTTTCATCCGCAGATCGCGGATCTCGCACCTGCCTATCTCAACTCCGTAAAGGGCTATATCGAACTCTATGAGTCATGGATCGGTGAATATGCGTTTAGCGAGTTCAGTGTCGTATCGAGTCCCACTCCGACAGGTTTCGGCATGCCGACGCTGACTTATCTCGGAATTGAGGTGCTGCGGCTGCCGTTCATCCGCGCCACTTCGCTGGGTCATGAGGTGCTGCACAACTGGTGGGGAAACGGCGTATACCCGGATTATGCGCAGGGCAACTGGTCCGAGGGATTGACCACGTTCATGGCGGACTATGCATACAAGGAGCGTGAAAGCCCCGAAGCTGCGCGGGAAATGCGACGCGGCTGGCTACGCGATTTCGCGGCGCTGTCGCCTGGCCAGGACGCACCGTTGACCGCTTTTACCTCCCGTACGCACGGGGCGTCGCAGATTGTTGGCTATAATAAGACGGCAATGGTATTTTTGATGTTGCGCGATCTGCTCGGACGCGAGACCTTCGACCGCGCGCTCCAGGCATTCTGGCGCGAGCAGCGTTTCCGCATCACCTCCTGGTCGGATTTGCAGCGCGCATTCGAGGCCGTCTCCAGACAGGATTTACGTAGTTTCTTCGATCAATGGCTGACGCGACCCGGCGCACCCGTGGTGCGCATTGCCAAAGCGGGGCGCGCAAAGTCGGATTCCGGTTACCGCGTTACCGTTACGCTTGAGCAAGCGGCCCCCGAGTACCGGCTGCGCGTGCCGGTGGCAATTCGCACTGCGGAAGGTGAGGACTCGCGTATGCTTGACCTGGAGCGCGGCCGGCAGACATTCACGCTCGACATGCGCCTCCTTCCGCTGGAAGTGACCCTTGACCCGGATCTGCGGTTGTTCCGGCGCCTGACACCCAACGAAGCGCCGCCGATTTTGCGTCAGGTCATGGTAGACCCGGCGACGATAACCGTTCTCCTTCCGGAAGGTGGGGAGGTGCGCGGCGCTGCTGAAACGCTCGCGGGCAAACTCCAGAACCGTGCTCTGAAACTGGTCCCGGCGAAAGACGCTCTTCCTTCCGCCCCGGCGCTGGTGATCGGTTTGGAGGAACAGGTCGATGCGTGGCTCGCGCGGCATCAATTGCCTGGGCGGCCCGAAATCGTGCGGGGAAAAGGTTCGGCGCAGGCCTGGACAGTGAGCCGCCCCGATGGCATCACACTGGCAGTGGTTTCTGCGCGGGATGCAGTCTCACTCGCAGCATTGATACGGCCGCTGCCACACTACGGCCGTCAGAGCTATATCGCCTTCGATGGTGCAAAAGCAATCGAGCGCGGTGCGTGGCCAACACGCGTACAATCGGTGAAGCTCGATTGATGGCACATCAAAAATTCGAAGCCGTCGATAAGGCGGCGCGAAAACCGTTACCGAACGGATTCGTCGTATTATTCTCAGATCGAAGCCCGGCCAATCACCGGGTTTTGTTTTTTCCGACTTGGGAACGGGGTTTTTTGTTAAAATAAACGGGAACCTCTGAATAAGTCTCGCGCGGGCGCGACGGTGGCTTTGCGGGATGGAATGCGCGAAAGGCGACAACGCGAATGGCCGAGCCCTCTTCGCTAGGAGCCTGACAAAGCAGGCCGCCCGCAAGGCCACCGTCCCTTCGGGTTGCGGCAAAATCGGGCGCTCACCGCGTTGCACTCCTTGGCATCGTAGACTAACTACGACCTTCGTCGTGCGCCTCGTGATCATCCCGATTTTGCCGCAACGCGTTCCACGCGGGGCTTGTTCAGAGGTTCCTTCATTTCTTAATTTAGTGGAGTATTTGATGGCTGTCGAGAGAACGTTGTCTATCATCAAACCTGACGCGGTAGCAAAAAACGTGATTGGAGAAATCTATTCCCGTTTTGAAGCCAACGGGTTGAAAATAATTGCGGCACGCATGTTACATCTTTCCCAGGCGGATGCCGAGGGCTTTTACGCCGTGCATCGTGGCCGCCCGTTTTTTGATGACCTGGTGAAATTCATGATTTCCGGGCCGGTGATGGTTCAGGTACTCGAAGGCGAAGATGCGATCAGAAGGAATCGAGATCTGATGGGCGCGACTGACCCAAAAAAGGCGGAAAAAGGAACAATTCGCGCGGATTTCGCCGATAGCATCGACGCCAACGCGGTGCATGGCTCCGATGCGCCTGAAACTGCGGCAGTTGAGATCGCCTATTATTTTTCGTCCGTTGACATTCATCCCAGGTAGAAAAGGTTTGGGTTCAACATCATGAGCGTCAATCTACTTGATTTCGATGCAAAAGCGCTTGCCGGTTTCTGTGCAGAAATTGGCGAGAAGCCGTTTCGCGCCAAGCAGCTATTGCGCTGGATACACCGGTCGGGCGAGGCGGATTTTGCTGGAATGAGTGATTTGGCTAAGGAATTGCGGGACAGGCTATCGGCAATTGCCGTGGTTGAGCCGCCCCAGGTCACCGGTGATCATGCCACCGCCGATGGAACGCGCAAGTGGCTGTTGTCGGTGGGTGCGGGCAACAGCATCGAGACGGTTTTCATACCCGAGGCCAGCCGTGGAACACTGTGTATTTCCAGCCAGGTTGGTTGTGCGCTGGCATGCACCTTTTGCTCTACCGGCAGGCAGGGCTTTAACCGCAACCTGACGGTGGCGGAAATTATCGGCCAGTTATGGTGGGCGAATAAAGCGCTGGCAGAGACGCCCGGCGATAAGCCGGTTGCGGAACTTGGAGAGTGTGCCAATGGTCAGAAAAGAGTGGGCTCTCCCAACTATCCGAATCGTAGCCGCGCTATAACCAATGTAGTGATGATGGGGATGGGCGAGCCGCTGGCCAATTTTGAGAATGTCGTAACGGCGCTTGATTTGATGCTGGACGACAACGCCTATGGGCTGTCGCGGCGGCGCGTAACGGTGAGCACGTCGGGTTTGGTGCCAGCCATGGATCGGCTGCGCGAGCGGTGCCCGGTGGCGCTTGCAGTATCGCTGCACGCGCCCAGCGACGCATTGCGCGACCAATTGGTGCCCATTAACAGGAAATATCCAATCAAGGCGTTGCTGGCAGCCTGCCAACGTTATCTCCAATGCGCGCCGCGGGATTTCATAACCTTTGAATATGTCATGCTGGATGGTGTCAATGACAGCATCACCCATGCGCGTGAATTGGTGCAATTGGTACAGCACACCCCTTGTAAATTTAATCTGATTCCATTTAATCCGTTTCCTAATTCCGGTTACAAGCGTTCGTCGCCGGAAGCCATACGCATATTTCGCGATGTGCTGGCGCAGGCTGGACTGATAACCACGGTACGCAAGACCCGCGGCGATGATATTGCCGCTGCCTGCGGCCAACTCGCCGGACAAGTACTGGATAAGACCCGGCGGGCAAGCCGTGGAATGATGGAAATGGCAAGATGAGACACGTTCCGATGAATTTCTTTATGATGCTATTCGCACGGCGCAGTCGTCGAAACGATTTCCGGATTTCGGGCGGATATTGGCGCTATGCGATGGCGGATTCGAGTCATGGACCCTACTGATCGCAGCGATACCAGCCGAGGTGCCGAAGCAGAAGCAGCCCGCACGGAACAAAGCGCGGGCCAATTGTTGCGGGCGGCGCGACTGGAGCGCGGCATGAGCATCGAGGATGTGGCGCGAAAGTTGCGGTTATCAGTGCGGCAGGTTACAGCGCTGGAGGAGGATGACTACGGCAAGTTTTCAAGCACCACATTTTTGCGCGGATTTGTACGCAATTATGCCAAATTATTGCAGGTGGATGAAGCGCCGTTATTGCGGCAATTGGAGCAGTTGCTTCCCCCTCTCCCCACCCCAACCATTTCGTATCAGATCGAAGGAATTCCTTTTCCCTCGAATCAGAAACGGGGGAGGC
>JBOIFK010000201.1:0-6866 GCA_050741585.1 Nitrosospira sp. | reverse complement strand
ATATAACTATTATCAATCAGTTAAATTAAAAAAAGTGGTGAGCCTCTCAAGGTTTCTGAAGCCTGCCGGGGCTAAAGAAAATCGGCTGCAAATGTGACCTTGTCCACCCCATATTTTGCCGCTTTTTTTAGTCGACAAAACAACTATTGTTGTTAAAATTTGTGGCCGCCAGCCACTTTCCTGCTTCAACCCTGATCCTGTAAGCGCGACAGGCTAGTGCTTTATGACCGTATTGGCCGCGTCCCCATCAACCGCAACGGGACTTGATACGGGCGGCGTCGCTTGGTGAAGCGGCTCCGGCTTACGCTCCAGTGCCAGGTCCAGCACCTGATCTATCCACTTAACTGGATGGATATCCAATCGATTCTTGATGTTCTCCGGAATCTCGGTCAGGTCTTTGACGTTGTCCTCCGGGATCAGCACTATCTTTATGCCGCCGCGATGCGCCGCCAAAAGTTTCTCCTTGAGTCCGCCAATAGGCAGCACCTCGCCACGCAAGGTAATCTCTCCAGTCATCGCCACGCTTGCGCGTGCCGCGATACCCGTCAGGGCAGACACCATGGCGACGCAGATGCCGACCCCAGCGCTGGGTCCATCCTTGGGCGTTGCCCCTTCCGGCAAGTGAATATGAATGTCATTCTTCTGATAAAAATCCTCGGCAATACCCAGTGCTCTTGAACGGCTACGCACCACTGACAGCGCGGCCTGCACCGACTCTTGCATTACCTCTCCCAATTTCCCGGTGGTGATGGACTTTCCCTTGCCCGGCAGCACGACTGCCTCAATGGTCAGCAATTCACCGCCAACTTCGGTCCACGCCAGACCAGTTACCTGCCCTACCTGGTTTTTCTCCTCGGCTACGCCATAAGTATAGCGTCTTACTCCCAGGTATTTATCCAGATTCCGCCCGCTGATAACAATTTTTTTCTGATCACTTTTGAGTAGCAATGCCTTGACCACTTTACGACATATTTTGGAGATTTCCCGCTCCATTGCACGTACGCCAGCCTCTCGTGTGTAATAGCGCGTAATATCCCGCAGGGCGGACTCGGACACCGTCAGCTCATTCTCCTTGAGGCCATGATTTTTCACCTGTTTGGGCAGTAGGTAACGCGTTGCAATGTTAAGTTTTTCGTCCTCGGTATAACCCGACAGTCTGATTACCTCCATGCGATCCAGTAATGCCGGCGGTATATTCAGGGTGTTGGCGGTAGCGACAAACATGACATCGGATAAATCGTACTCAACTTCGATATAGTGATCCACGAATGAATTGTTCTGCTCTGGATCGAGCACCTCCAGCAGAGCCGATGACGGGTCTCCACGGAAGTCCATTCCCATCTTGTCCACTTCATCGAGTAAAAATAATGGATTCTTGACGCCGACCTTGGTCATGTTCTGCAAGATCTTGCCTGGCATCGAACCAATATAGGTGCGGCGATGGCCACGTATCTCGGCCTCGTCACGCACGCCACCCAAGGACATACGCACGAATTTGCGGTTGGTAGCGCGGGCGATGGATTGTCCTAATGAGGTCTTACCTACGCCAGGGGGTCCTACCAGGCAAAGAATGGGTGCTTTCAGCTTATCCACGCGCTGCTGTACGGCAAGGTACTCGACGATGCGCTCCTTGACCTTGTCGAGACCATAGTGATCCTGTTCCAGCACCACTTCGGCAGCATTAAGATCCTTGCTGATTTTGTTTTTTTTCTTCCACGGCAATGCGACCAGCGCATCGATGTAATTGCGCACTACCGTGGCCTCAGCCGACATCGGTGACATCAAGCGTAATTTCTTCAACTCCGCTTCTGCCTTGGCGCGACCCTCCTTGGACATTTGCGCGGCCTTGATTTTCTTGTCGATCTCTTCCAGATCAGCGCCGTCTTCGCCCTCTCCCAGTTCTTTCTGAATGGCTTTCACCTGTTCGTTGAGGTAGTAGTCGCGCTGGCTTTTCTCCATCTGGCGCTTGACTCTCCCACGAATACGTTTTTCCACTTGAAGTATGTCAAGCTCGGTTTCCAATAGTCCCAGCAGATGCTCCAGGCGCTTCGGCACCTCGAAAATCTCCAGCACCTCCTGCTTTTGCTCAAGCTTCAATGGCAAGTGAGCGGCGATCGTGTCGGCCAGGCGTCCTGCTTCGTCGATGCCGCTAAGCGAAGTGAGGATTTCGGGTGGAATTTTTTTGTTGAGCTTCACGTATTGGTCGAATTGCGCCAGCATTGCGCGACGCATTGCTTCAACCTCGTGGTTGTCAACTGCATCTGGAGGAAGCAACGCAGCCTGGCCAGAAAAATAGGTCCCGTCGTCAACCACTCTCATAATGCGTGCACGGCGGCTGCCTTCCACCAGAACCTTGACGGTACCGTCAGGCAATTTGAGCATTTGCAGAAGGTTTGCAACGCTGCATACGCCGTAGAGGTCTTCAGGAACGGGTTCGTCCTTGGCAGCAAATTTCTGCGCCACCAGCAGGATACTCTTGCCGGATTCCATGGCGATTTCCAGCGCCTTGATTGATTTTGGCCGTCCCACAAACAAAGGAATGACCATGTGTGGAAACACCACGACATCGCGCAACGGTAATAGTGGCAAAGACAGCTGATTGGGATCGTTAACTGGAGAAGGCATATCGGCTCACCTATAAAAGACGAACAAAAGTTATGGGGACGCCGCAAAGAAATTCAAGGCAACGAACCAGGCAACGTTTGGAACATGGACTAAAAACTCTTGGCCACTTTTGGCTTATCCGAGTAAATTAGAATGGGTTTGATATCGCCGCCAACGGAGCCGTGATCAATCACCACCTTGGCAACATTTTCCAATGATGGCAGATCAAACATGGTATCCAGCAGGGTACTCTCGAGAATGGAACGCAAACCACGCGCGCCGGTCTTGCGCGCCAGCGCCTTCTTGGCAATCGCTTTGAGTGCCTGCTCCCGGAACTCAAGATCGACGCCGCCTTCCATGTTAAACATTTTCTGATACTGTTTGATTAGCGCATTCTTGGGTTCGGTCAGAATTTGAATCAGCGCGGATTCGTTCAACTCTTCCAGCGTAGCAACGACTGGCAGGCGTCCGACGAATTCGGGAATCAAACCATACCTGACCAGATCTTCCGGCTCCACGCCCCGCAATACCGCGCCAAAGTCCTTGCGGTTTTCGCGACTCCTCACATTGGCACTGAAACCGATCCCGCCTTTCTCGGAACGGGCGCGTATGACCTTGTCGAGGCCGTCAAACGCACCGCCGCAAATGAAAAGGATGTTGGTGGTGTCCACCTGCACAAATTCCTGATTGGGATGCTTCCTTCCGCCTTGGGGAGGCACCGAAGCAATCGTTCCCTCGATCAGCTTCAGCAGAGCCTGCTGCACGCCTTCACCCGAAACATCCCGAGTAATTGACGGATTGTCCGATTTCCGCGAGATCTTATCGATTTCGTCGATGTAGACAATACCTTGTTGCGCCTTTTCTGCGTCGTAGTTACATTTTTGAAGCAATTTCTGAATGATATTCTCTACATCCTCTCCGACATAGCCTGCTTCGGTAAGAGTTGTCGCGTCCGCCATGATGAAGGGCACGTCCAACAATCGCGCCAGTGTCTGCGCAAGCAGTGTCTTTCCCGAACCGGTCGGGCCGATCAGCAGGATATTGCTTTTCGCCAACTCGATATCGTCAGCGTCTCCTTTGGCCAGATTTCTCAGGCGCTTATAGTGGTTATATACCGCCACCGACAGGATTTTCTTTGCCGGCTCCTGGCCGATGACGTACTGATCAAGAATCTGGCGAATTTCGTGTGGGACAGGCAAATCTGATTTCGTTAGCTTGGCAGCTTCAGCACCTTGTATCTCCTCACGAATAATATCATTGCACAACTCGATGCATTCGTCGCAAATAAATACCGATGGGCCAGCAATGAGCTTCTTCACTTCGTGCTGGCTTTTGCCACAGAAGGAACAATAAAGCAGTTTTTCGCCGCCGGTTTTCTCTGACATAGTTTTAATCCGCATTATCCGAGCCTATGCGCTCGTGGCTAATAATTAAATCTCCATCCATATATGGGCGTCTCAAGATTTAAAGTTCTAGGGAACTCATTTACCGGATGAGAACGCTAGGGAAGTTTCTCAAATCATATGTATTCGATATATAAGGAATAAGACCGCTTTTGGTAAGGATCTGTATAGGTGCATTATAGGCCCTAATTCGCACCTTCACTTCTTGAAGTTAGCACGGCATCCACCAGTCCGTATTTTACCGACTCCTCCGCACTGAGAAAATTATCCCGATCCGTATCTTTTTCGATGGTTTGTATGCTTTGGCCGCTGTGCTTCGCCATAAGTTCATTCAACCGGCCTTTCAGAAACAGAATCTCCTTGGCATGTATTTCGATATCGGAAGCCTGCCCCTGAAACCCACCCATCGGCTGATGAATCATGACACGCGAATTGGACAGGCAGAAGCGTTTGCCCTTTGCGCCTGCCGTCAGCAGGAGCGACCCCATGCTCGCAGCCTGGCCGATGCAGAGCGTGCTTACATCGGGTTTAATAAATTGCATGGTATCGTAAACCGCCATGCCGGCAGATACCAAGCCGCCAGGAGAATTGATATAAAAATGAATGTCCTTCTCCGAGTTTTCTGATTCCAGGAACAGCAGCTGCGCCACAATCAGATTAGCGGAGACTTCCGTCACCGGTCCCACCAGAAATACCACCCGCTCTTTCAGTAAACGGGAATAGATATCGTAAGCACGCTCGCCCCTCCCGCTGGTTTCAATCACCATCGGAATCAATCCCAAATTGTTCGGATCGAGGTTGCGCTGTTTCCAGTCAAATTGCTGCATCATGTCAGGATTTTCCCATCAATTCATCTAAAGTCATCGGCTTGTCCACGATCACGGCTTTTTCCAGTACCCACGTCACCACGTTATCCTCCAACACTGCCGACTCGACCCCGCTGAGGCGATCGGATGAGGAGTAATGCCATTTGACCACTTCATCGGGATTTTCGTAGCTCTGTGCGAGATCCTCCACCACCGCACGCACCTGTTCGGGTCTTGTATGCAGGCTGTGGACTTTTACCAACTCCCCCAGAATCAAACCGAGGCTGACACGGCGTTGCGCGCGTTCATGAAACAAATCCCGAGGTAGCGGCACGTTTTTAGCATTCATGCCGCGTGACTCAAGGTCATGCCGCGCATCTTGCATTAATCGCTCCAATTCAAGCTCCACCAAAGCTTTGGGCGCCTGAACCGTGGTTGCATCAAGCAGCGCCTGCATGACTTGTTCCTTAATTTTCGCTTTGGCCCGTTTGGAGACTTCCCGCTCAAGGTTAGCCTGAATTTCGCTACGCATTTTTTCGATGTTGCCATCGGTAACACCCAGCAATCTGGCAAATTCGGCATCCACTTCCGGCAGTCTCGACGCTTCAACTCCGTTGAGCCTTACTTCAAATGCAGCAGTCTTTCCGGCAACGTCCTTGCCATGATAATCTGCTGGAAACGTGACTTCAAATGTTTTGCTCTGCCCGGCGCTCATCCCGGCAAGCGGTTCTTCAAAATCCTTGAGAAGCCTTCCCTCCCCCAGTACCAAAGTGAAATTCTCGGCTTTGCCACCAGCAAACTCCACCCCGTCGATTACGCCACGATAATCGATATTGACTCGATCACCCGGTAGCGCTTGCCGTTCCGCCGGTTCGTACTGAACTCGCTGCTTGCGTAAAACCTCCAGGGTTTTATCCACGTCGGCGCCGGTCACTTCGGTCACGGGCTGCTCGATGCGAATCCCGCTCAAGTCACCTAGCGCGACATCCGGATAGACTTCAAAGGTCGCGCTGAATTCAAACTCGGACGCATTCTCTTCCGTGAGCTTCGGTTCAAACCGCGGATAACCCGCAACCCTCAGTTTCTTCTCGCGCACAGCTTCACTGAAATTCTTCTGCAGCACGTCGCCCATCACCTCCTGGCGCACCTGCGGCCCGTATTGCTGCATAACGATTTTTAGCGGCACTTTGCCAGGTCGAAAGCCGTGTATTTTTGCCGTGCGCGCTAGACGCTTCAGGCGGCTTTCGACCTCCGTCTCGATATTTTCCTGAGGAACCGAAACGTTAAGGCGACGCTCCAGCGCACCAAGGTCTTCAACATTCGATTGCATTACATTTCTTTCCTGACGGGTTAATCAAATTTGACGCGGCGTTGCAACGACCAGGGGGAACACGACTCGTCGAAAAGGCGACATCGCTCAACGCTGCTTACCACTCCCTGGTGCGAAAGGGGGGACTCGAACCCCCACACCTTTCGGCGCCAGAACCTAAATCTGGTGCGTCTACCAATTCCGCCACTCTCGCGCGCGCCGCTTTTGTCCAATTGACATCCGAATCAATTATACCTATTTATCCGAAGTACGGCAGCCATACTACGCTCAGCCCTGGCAAAATACCGTCGTGCCGCTAGCTGCTTTACTGGCCGGGCCCATCAGGTAGAGATAGCTCGGCATCAGGTCCTGCGGCTGAGGCAGCTCCTGCTTGACCTCGCCGGGATGCGTCCTGATCCGTTGTGGCGTATGCACCGGCCCCGGAATCAATACATTGATGCGCAGATTTGGAAGCATTTCCCATTCCTGAGCTTGAATTTTTACCAGCGCCTCTGCTGCCGCTTTGGCTACTGCAAAGCCCCCCCAATACGCGGCGGGGTCATGGCCGCGCACATCCGAGGTCATAATAACGCTGGCATCCGGAGAAACTTTCAGCAGCGGCAAACAAGCTCGCGTCAATCCAAACGGCGCAACGAGATTCACGCGCAACAGCGTTAGCCATTGTTCCAGAGTCTGATTCTCCAGTGGAGTCAGACCAAACATCAACGCCGCGTTGTGCAGAAT
>JBOIFK010000200.1:0-4499 GCA_050741585.1 Nitrosospira sp. | reverse complement strand
GTGGTAATTTTGTACGATTATGTCAATCATAGCGTATCGAACGCTTTGAAGCAGCAGGCGAGTAAAGACGGCGTACCGTTGTTGTTTTGCCGCAGTTCGATCCATGAACTGCGCAGAAAACTGAAGGCTATGAAATTGAGCGAGATTCCCTGTCGCAGCTGCGACGCAATCCGATCCATAGATATACATAACTGGGCAATGGGCGTTACCCATCGCCTTCGCGTTCTTAATACCTGAAGCACCTGAAAAAAAGCACGGACATGAAAGCGACGAATGCGCATGATGAATTGGCACGTATCCAGGCTGCTACCGATCAGCGATTACAGCGTTCGGAGGAAGGCTGGGTAGTCGGGCATTTTTTCAATAACCGGCTATCAAGTATCTTCCAACCGGTTTTTGATGGGAATGGCCACCATATTATGGGACATGCCGCCTACATTCGTTCCGAGTCGGACCGCAAAAATCTTTTGCCGCCATGGAGCATTTTTGCCTTGGCCTCGGAGGATGCGCTGCTGGTCAGTCTCGATCGCCTGTGCCGCACAGTGCATGCGATCAATTACTTCAGGATCGCTTCAGCGCAGGAAAATCTCTTTGTCAGCGTGCAGCCACGCCTGCTGGAAAGCGTCAAGGACGATCACGGCCGTGCGTTCGAAAAGGTGCTCGATCTTATTGGAATCAAAACCTCCCGCGTGGTCATCGAACTCCCCACCGAGATCAACCGCGATTGGAAGCTGCTGAAGCACGTAATCAACAACTACCGCTCACGCGGTTATCGGGTCGCGGCGAGTCACAGCGGTGCAGATGACAACTGGATGGCTGAATTGGGGGATCTGTATCCAGACATCGTCCGGCTGGACGCTCTTGCCCTGTTGCAATACGGCGGAGCAAATCTCCTGACGGACACGGTTCATCGCTTCGGGACTGCTCTTCTGGTACGAGATATTGAAACCCGCCAGCAAATGTCAAGTGCAATTCGTGCAGGAGCTGATTTGCTGCAGGGCCGTTTCCTCGGGGAACCGGCACGCCGTGTTGAGACGAATGCGCCAAATGCTGCTCCGGAATGGCACCATCCCGCATGCGGGCCGTAGGTGGCGCTAACACAGCTGCAACTGAATCAATTAGGAGCTTTAACTTGAGTACGTTCAAGCAACATACCGTCTTGCCTGGATTCAATCTGGCGTTTGGATTTACCCTGCTTTATTTGAGCCTGATCGTGCTCATTCCGCTGTCTGCGGCGTTCATTCAAACGACTATCCTTACCTGGCCGGAATTCTGGAAAGTGGTAACGACACCACGCGTAATAGCTTCCTACCGGCTGACATTCGGTGCTTCGTTCGCAGCGGCGCTCGTCAATGCTGTATTCGGTCTTTTGATTGCATGGGTACTGGTACGTTACCAATTTCCAGGCAAGAAACTGGTGGACGCGCTGGTGGATCTTCCGTTTGCGTTGCCGACAGCCGTAGCTGGTATTGCATTGACCGCCCTTTATGCCGGCAATGGATGGATCGGTCAATATTTCGAACCGCTCGGCATCAAGATCGCCTTTACACCGTTGGGTATTTTTGTGGCGCTCACTTTTATCGGGCTACCTTTCGTGGTGCGCACAGTGCAACCGGTCCTTCAAGACCTCGAACCGGAACTGGAGGAAGCAGCAGCGACCTTGGGCGCGAGCCGGTGGCAGACCTTCTCGAGAGTGATTTTCCCTACCCTTTTCCCGGCGCTGATGACGGGTTTCGCGCTCGCTTTTTCCCGCGCAATTGGCGAGTACGGTTCGGTTATTTTCATTGCCGGCAACATGCCCATGATTTCCGAAATTACGCCGCTTCTGATCATTACCAAACTTGAGCAATACGACATCACAGGCGCGACAGCATTGGCTGTAGTCATGCTGGTGATCTCGTTTGTCATGCTGCTGATCATCAACCTGCTGCAATGGTGGAGCCGTCACCGGAGCGCTTCGACATGAGAATATTCCATTGACTGCTATCGCTCTTCCGCTAGCCACCGGCGTGCCTCGAAGGAAGGCTACAGATGAGCCCGCCTGGATACGCCGGACATTGATCGGTGTTGCGCTCACCTTTCTGACGCTGTTCCTTTTCGTCCCCCTGATTTCGGTCTTCTACGAGGCGCTCAAGAAGGGAACAGATGTTTACCTGGCCGCTATTACCGAGCCTGATGCGGTGGATGCGATCAAGCTTACGCTTACCGCCGCCGCAATTGCTGTACCACTCAATCTGCTATTCGGCCTGGCAGCGGCCTGGGCGATCGCCAAGTTCGAATTCCGCGGCAAGAATTTGCTGATTACATTGATTGACCTGCCGTTTTCGGTATCCCCCGTGGTTTCAGGGTTGATCTATGTGCTTGTTTTCGGCTTGCAGGGATGGCTTGGGCCGTGGCTGGCAGAAAACGATATCAAGATTATATTCGCAGTGCCCGGCATTGTACTTGCCACTATTTTCGTGACCGTTCCGTTTATCGCCCGCGAACTGATTCCACTGATGCAGTCACAAGGAACCGAAGAAGAGGAAGCGGCCGTGGTACTGGGTGCCAGCGGCTGGCAGACCTTTTACCGCGTCACCCTTCCAAACGTCAAATGGGGCCTGCTATACGGCACCATTCTTTGCAATGCACGCGCGATGGGCGAATTCGGCGCAGTATCCGTTGTATCCGGTCACATTCGCGGCAGTACCAACACCCTGCCGCTTCATGTCGAAATTCTTTATAACGAATACAACTTCGCCGCGGCATTCGCCGTAGCTTCGTTACTGGCATTGCTCGCTTTAGTGACGCTCGCGCTGAAGACGTTCGTTGAATCCAGAAATAAGCAGCATGGGGAAAACACCGATGAGCATTGAAATAAGGAATCTTTCCAAACAATTCGGGACTTTTGCCGCGTTGCGGGATGTCAGCCTGGAGGTGTATTCGGGCGAGTTGCTCGCGCTGCTTGGTCCTTCGGGTTCCGGCAAAACGACTTTACTGCGCGTAATCGCCGGGCTCGAAGCTGCTGACGCTGGCCAGGTGTTGTTCCAGGGCGAAGATGCGACAAGGCAACATGTACGCGATCGGCATGTCGGTTTTGTATTCCAGCACTACGCGCTGTTTCGCAATATGACCATTTTCGAGAACGTCGCATTCGGATTGCGCGTGCGCGCAAAGCGCATACGCCCAACGGATGCTGAAATTCGCGACCGCGTACACAATTTGTTGAAGCTGGTACAACTGGACTGGCTGGCGGATCGTCACCCACACCAACTCTCTGGAGGCCAGCGTCAACGCGTCGCCCTGGCACGGGCGCTAGCGGTGGAACCCAAGGTGTTGCTGCTGGACGAACCCTTTGGCGCGCTTGATGCCAAAGTACGCAAAGAATTGCGTTCCTGGCTGCGAAGGCTTCATGACGAAATGCAGATTACCAGCGTGTTTGTTACCCACGATCAGGAAGAAGCCTTGGAAGTAGCGGATCGGGTGGTTGTCATGAACGAAGGCCGGATTGAGCAAATCGGCACACCTGACGAAGTGTACGAACAGCCGGCAAGCCCTTTTGTCTACGAGTTTCTCGGCAAGGTGAACCTGTTCCATGGCCGGTTGCACCATGGACGCGCCTGGATAGACGGTATTGAAGTTGATGCACCTGAACATACTGAGGCCGAGGAAGTTGGAGCGGTGGCCTATGTCCGTCCTCACGATATCCACGTCGATCGCGTGATGCACGGCGGCGGCGCACTTTCGGCACACGTATTCCATATTCTCTCGGTTGGGCCCGTGGTACGTCTCGAATTGATCCGGGACGACAGCAAAGACAAGGAGCCGATACAGGTGGAAATCAGCAAGGAACGCTTTCGCGAATTACGGTTGGTGCAAGGTGATCAGGTTTTCATCAAGCCATCCCGTTTTGACCTGTTCCCCAGTCAAGTGCACTAGAGGTACGGCACTCATTTGTGCCTATTCCGGTATCCTCGATTCGATTCCATCGGTATTGCCTATCCAAAATAAAAGCCCCGGCTCGTATGAGCTGGGGCTTTTATTTTATAAGGTGCCTGGCAGTGACCTACTTTCGCATGCGAATGCACACTATCATCGGCGCAACCTCGTTTCACGGCCCTGTTCGGGATGGGAAGGGGTGGATCCAAAGCGCTATGACCGCCAAGCGTAACTTTAATATGACAACGACCAGAACAGCGATATCGCCTATCTGATCGCAAGCCACATCTGGAAGAAGTAAAGTTGGGTTGATTGTATCTGGACAAACACCTTTGCCCGGCACTTTGGCGGAGGAAGGGTGATTCATACCCTTATTCTCCATTCTCCATGCCTTTGCTCAAGGTTATAGGATCAAGCCGCACGGTCAATTAGTATCGGTTAGCTTAACACATTGCTGCGCTTCCACACCCGACCTATCAACGTCGTGGTCTTCGACGAACCTTTAGGGGGGTTTAACCCCCGGGAAGTCTCATCTTGAGGCGAGTTTCCCGCTTAGATGCTTTCAGCGGTTATCTCTTCCG
>JBOIFK010000199.1:0-15018 GCA_050741585.1 Nitrosospira sp. | reverse complement strand
ACTTCGTACAGATCAAGAACAACAAGGTGGTAAAACAGGAAGTGTTCGCCGAAGGCTGGCTGCAGGAAGAAAATCCTTGGGGAAGGCCAGTGGATGTACTGGTCATGCCTGATGGCGCACTGCTGGTTTCCGATGACTTCGCCGGGGTGATTTATCGCATCAGCTACAAGAAATCATAACCGCTATATTGATTGCTGAATAGCGTAAGCGCACAATGCCATCAGCGCCTGGGGGAAAATCCCGAATGCGAGCACCGCCAGGCCATTCGCGCTTATCAACAGTTTCACATCACTCTGAGGCAGAATAAGCGCATCGGTTTCCGGCTCGTCGAAATACATCAGTTTAACGATACGCAAGTAATAGAACGCGCCGACCAGAGAGAAAAGCACCGCCACCACTGCCAGCCATGTGTAACCGGCACTCAACACTGCCTGCAATACGGATAGCTTGGCATAAATCCCCACGGTAGGCGGAATGCCGGCCATCGAGAACATCAACAGCAGCGTAATAAACGCATACCAGGGATTGCGCCGGTTGAGCCCTTTGAAGTCGTCGAGATTTTCGGCCTCAAATCCTTCTCGTGATAACAGCATAATCATGCCAAATGTGCCCAGGGTCATCAATACATAAACGACAACGTAGAACATTGACGAGCTGTAGCCGTTTCCATCCGCGCTGATAAACCCGAGCAGCATGAAACCCATGTGCGAGATGGTGGAATACGCCAGCATGCGCTTGATATTTGTCTGGGCAATCGCGGCGAGGTTGCCGATCATCATGGACATCACGGCCAGGATGATGAGCATTCCCTGCCAATCCGCCACCATTGCTCCCATGCCTTCCACCAGCAAGCGCATGACGAAACCGAATGCCGCCAGCTTGGGGGCTGCGCCGATAAACAACACCACTGCCGTGGGTGCCCCCTGGTAAACATCCGGTGCCCACATGTGAAACGGTGCCGCGGTCAACTTGAAACTGATGCCGGCAACGATGAATACGAGCCCCACCACCAGCACGGCATGATTGATTGCGCCGCTTTGAATCACTTCCGTTACACGGGCAACGTTAAGCGAACCGGTCGACCCATAAACCATGGACATGCCGTATAGCAGGAAACCGGAGGCCAGCGCCCCAAGGACAAAAAACTTGATTGCCGCCTCGGTTGCCTCGACTGAATCACGTCGCAACGCCACCATGGCATAAAGCGATAGCGACAGAAGTTCCAGTCCCAGGTAGAGCGTCAGAAAGTGGCTGGCGGAAATCATCACCATCATGCCCAGCGTCGCAAATAGCGTCAAACTGAAGAATTCGCCACTGAGCATGCCACGTTCGGAGATATAGGTACGTGAATACACCAATACCGTGGATACCGTGACATATACCAGCATCTTCAGTATGTCGGCCATGGCATCGTCCACGAACATGCCCGAGAAAGTATGCACGACCTCGGGAGTGGATGTGCCGAACGTAATCAGCGCGCAACCGAATAACGCTATCTGGGACAGCGAATAGGCAACATAGGGTCTTTTCTCGCCCCATGCGAGGTCGGCCAGTAACACCACGCATACCATGACCAGGAGAAATATCTCCGGGTAGGCGGGGGCGAAATCAGGCTGCATAAAATTCATTTAGGTTATCATCCTCAGACAGGCGGGGCCTATCGCATTTGTACTACAATTTGCTGCGGGCGACATGCGCCAGCAAATCATCGACCGTGGTATGCATGACTTCCATCAACGGTAGCGGGTAAAGGCCCATTCCCAGTACCGCCACGGCCAATACGGTCAACATCAGAATCTCGCGTCCGTTGATATCCTTCAGCTCTTCCACCGCAGGGCTGGCGACAGCGCCGAACACCACCCGTTTGTACATCCAGAGCGTATAAGCCGCACCGGTAATAAGCGTGGTGGCGGCGAAAAATGCATACCAGAAATTCACCTTGACGGCAGCCATGATAACGATGAATTCGCCGACAAAACCGCTGGTCCCGGGTAATCCCGCATTCGCCATGGCAAACAGCATGAAGAACGCAGCGAATACCGGCATTTTATTCGCCACACCGCCATAGTCGGCGATCTGGCGCGAATGCAGGCGATCGTATAGAACGCCCACGCAGAGGAACATCGCACCGGAAATAAATCCGTGCGAAACCATCTGCACCATCGCGCCTTCAAGTCCATAGGTGTTGAACAGAAAAAAACCGAGCGTGACAAATCCCATGTGGGAAACGGATGAATAAGCGATGAGCTTTTTCATATCCGCCTGCACCAGGGCAACCAATCCAATGTAAACGACAGCTATCAGTGACAACACGATCATCATGCCCGAGAGATGCTGGCTCGCATCCGGCACAATCGGCAGCGAGAATCGCAGGAAACCATAACCGCCCAGTTTCAGCAATATTGCCGCCAGCACCACCGACCCGCCGGTAGGCGCTTCCACGTGCGCATCCGGCAGCCATGTATGCACCGGCCACATTGGCACTTTTACCGCAAAGGCCAGCAGGAATGCGACAAATATCAGGATTTGCGGTGCCAGCGGCAATGGCAGCTTATGATAATCAAGTATCGAGAAACTGCCACCGGAGATCTTATACAGGTAAATAAATGCTATCAGCATCAGCAGTGAGCCCAATAGCGTATACAGAAAAAACTTGATCGCGGCATACACGCGGTTGGGGCCACCCCAGACACCGATGATGAGAAACATCGGGATCAGCGAGGCTTCCCAGAAAACATAAAACAGAATCGCATCAAGCGAGGAGAACACGCCGTTAACGATGCCGGACATGATCAGGAAGGCGCCCATATATTGAGACACCCGCTTGCTTATCACTTGCCACCCGGCGATTACCACCAGCGGGGTGGTAAAGCAATTGAGCAGAATCAGCGGCATGGCGATCCCATCCACGCCCAGATGGTAATGAATGTTGAAGCGCTCGATCCAGTCGCTATACTCGACGAACTGCATGGCATTCATCAACGGATCGAATTGGGTATAGAGCGGGATTGCGACCAGCAAACCTGCCACCGATCCGATAAGCGCAAGCCACCTTGCCAGTGGGGCATTACGGTCGCCACCGGTGGCAAGCACGCCAATGCCGGCAAAAATAGGCAGCCAGATGACCAGACTTAACAGGGGAAGACCAAACAGCATGTTTATTCCATTTTGTTCATTAGCGTGTCACGGAATGCAGGGTTAAAAACCGCAATAACTTTTTGTCTCTTGTTGTCTTATGTGTTTTAAGGCCCGTACAACCACAGACTGATCAATACAAACACGCCAACGATCATGGTGAATGCATAATGATAGATATAGCCGGACTGGAAGCGGCGTATCAGCATGGCGGTTCCGGCCACGACTCGTGCTGTGCCGTTGACAAAGAATCCGTCAATGACTTTTACGTCACCGAATTTCCAGAATCCGCTGCCAAGCGCGCGTGCGCCGCCGGCAAAAAACCAGGAATACAATTCGTCAATAAAATATTTACGGTCGAGCAAGGTATAAAGCGGACCGGCCGCCTGCTTTATTTTCTCTGGTAAACCGGTTTTCACCATGTATAAATACCAGGCGGCAAAAATTCCGCCAACGGAAAACCAGAACGGCAGGGTCGTGACTGCATGGGTCATCATCCCCCATATGCCATGGAATTCCGCTGACATTTTCGCGATCGCTTCATGCTGGGGCAATATTTGTATGGCACCGCCAAAATAGTCTCCAAACAGCATCGGCCCGATCAGCCAGCCCGCACCGATGGAAGGGACTGCCAGGATAACCAGCGGCAGCGTGACGACCCAGGGCGACTCATGCAGATGTTCTTCGGTATGATGATCCATGCGCGGCTTGCCATGGAATGTCATGAACACGAGACGGAAAGTGTAGAACGCGGTGACAAATACGGTGGTTACGGCGCAGAAATAGGCAAAGCCGGCGCCGGGAAGGGAAGAAAAGTGGACCGCCTCGATAATGGCATCCTTGGAAAAGAAGCCGGAAAAACCCGGAACGCCGGCACTGGCCAGCGCAGCGATGAACATCGTCCAATAGGTAATGGGCATATATTTCTTCAATCCGCCCATTTTCCGCATATCCTGCTCATGGTGCATGGCGATGATCACCGACCCCGCGCCCAAAAATAGCACGGCCTTGAAAAAAGCGTGGGTCATGAGATGGAAAACCCCCGCCGAATAAGCCGACGCGCCCAACGCCACCGTCATGTAACCCAGCTGCGACAGGGTTGAATACGCCACCACGCGCTTGATGTCGTTCTGCACGATCGCGATTAGCGCCATGAACAATGTCGTGATACCACCGATGACCAGCATCACTGACAGCGCGGTCTCGCTTAACTCAAACAGCGGCGACATGCGTGCCACCATGAAAATACCCGCGGTCACCATCGTGGCGGCATGAATCAACGCGGAAATAGGTGTCGGACCCTCCATCGAATCCTGTAGCCATACATGCAGCGGAAACTGCGCGGATTTCCCCATCGCACCAACGAACAGCAAGAGACAGATCGGCGACAGCAACATCCACGGCGAGCCAGGAACGATCTCGACTGTCTGCGTCATGACCTGCGGAGCCTGGGCGAATACCGCCGCATAATCCAGCGTGCCGAAATATGTCAGCACCATGCCGATACCGAGGAGAAAACCGAAATCACCGACACGATTGACCAGAAAAGCCTTCAAGTTGGCGTAAATCGCGGTCGGGCGGGTGTACCAGAAACCGATCAACAGATAGGAAACCAGCCCCACTGCTTCCCAGCCAAAGAAAAGCTGCAGGAAATTATTGGACATCACCAGCATGAGCATCGAGAAGGTGAAGAGCGAGATATAACTGAAAAAACGCTGGTACCCGGGATCCCCATGCATATAGCCGATGGTGTAGATATGCACCATCAAGGATACGAAACTCACCACGACCATCATCGTGGCGGAAAGCTGATCAATCAGGAACCCGACCTCGAAACGCGTGTCGCCAGCGGTCATCCACGTATAAACGCTACCGTTATAGATATTTCCTTTCAGCACATCCATAAAAACGGTGATCGATGCAGCCACGCAGACGAGCATCAGTGCAATGGTGGCACGATGACTCCAGGCTGGGCCGATGAGGCGGCCGAATAAGCCGGCAATAAGCGCCCCTGCCAGGGGAGCCAACGGGATCAACAGATAAAGTTTTTGCATTTCAGTCAATGACGATTCATTTTTTGTTTTTAACTGCGCACACCGGTGTAAGCACGATCCGGGTTCGATATTCGTAAAACTTATCCTTTGAGTTTGTCCAGGTCATCCACATTGATGGTACGCAGATTGCGAAACAATACCACCAGGATCGCCAAGCCGATGGCAGACTCTGCCGCAGCCACCGTAAGAATGAAAAATACGAAAATCTGTCCGGACACGTCCTGCAGATAATGCGAGAACGCAACGAAATTCATGTTTACCGCCAGGAGCATCAGCTCGATTGCCATTAACAGGATGATCACATTTTTCCGGTTGAGGAAAATGCCGACAATACTGATGGCGAACAGAATTGCACCAAGGACAAGGTAATGGGATAACGAAACCAAGCTAACAACCCCTATTCAGGACAACGTCATGAAAACGCAATCAACTTCTTTTTTATTCTTTCTTCTCCGGCTTTATTCTTTTTTCTCGGATGGCATCGACACCATGCGTATCCGGTCTTTACGTTTCACAGCCACCTGCTTCGCCGCGTCGAGACCCTTGATACCGGTACGATGACGCAAAGTCAGGGCGATGGCGGCCACGATTGCCACCAGAAGAATGACGGCCGCAAGTTCGAATGCATAAACATATTCGGTGTATATCAAACGGCCCAATTCCTTGGTGTTGCTGTAGTCCGCGGCCCGCGACGGCGGAGCGGGCATCTCGTCGACGCCGAATTGCTTGCCCATCAGCACCATGGCCATCTCGGCCGCCATGATCAATGCCAGCAGCGCCCCGAATGGAAACCATTTCCAGAACCCCTCGCGCAGTCGGTCGAGGTTGATATCCAGCATCATCACCACAAACAGAAACAGCACCATGACGGCTCCGACATAGACCAGTACCAGGGTAATCGCGAGAAATTCCGCCTCCAGCAGCAACCACAATCCAGCCGAAGTGAAAAAAGCCAGTACGAGCAGCAACGCTGAATGTACCGGGTTACGGGCGGTAATGACGCCCAGTGCGGATATCACCAGCACCGCAGAAAAAAAATAGAAAATTATATCTTGAAAACTCATCGGTAATTAACGGCAGGATTCATCGATAGCCCGCATCCGCTGCCCTGTCTTTTGCGATCTGCTCCTCGTACCGGTCCCCCACCGCCAGCAGCATCTGTTTGGTATAGATCAGATCGCCACGCTTCTCGCCGTGGTATTCGAGAATCCGGGTCTCGACAATGGAATCCACGGGGCAGGACTCCTCGCAGAAGCCGCAAAATATGCATTTTGTCAGATCGATGTCGTAACGCGTGGTGCGGCGGGTTCCATCATCCCGCTGCTCTGATTCAATGGTGATCGCCAGCGCCGGACATACCGCCTCGCACAGTTTGCAGGCAATGCAGCGTTCCTCTCCGTTCGGGTAGCGGCGTAGCGCGTGGAGACCACGAAAACGGGGGGACTGTGGCGTTTTCTCTTCGGGAAAGTGCACCGTGATTTTGCGCGCGAATAAATACCGCCCGGTGAGCATCATTCCCTTGAGCAATTCAAACAGCAGGAAAGTACGGAAAAAATCCTTGATACGGTTCATGGCTTTCTCCTGTCTCAGTGGAACCACAGATTAAGTGGAAATGCGTTCCGAACCGATGAGGGAAGTTGCATTACCAGGCCCAGCAGCAGTATCCAGACAAGCGTGACTGGAATGAATACCTTCCAGCCAAGGCGCATGATCTGATCATAGCGGTAACGCGGAAAAGTGGCGCGGAACCAGAGAAAACAAAATAATAGGAAGGCTATTTTCAGCAGCAGCCAGATAAAGCCCGGGATCATCGTAAAGGGGGCAATATTGACCGGCGGCAGCCAGCCACCCAGGAATATGAGGCTGGCAAGTGTTGCCACGAGGATCATGTTGGCGTATTCCGCCAGAAAGAATACCGTGAAAGCCATGCCGGAGTACTCGACGTGAAACCCCGCGACGATTTCCGACTCGCCCTCAGCCACGTCGAAAGGCGCCCGATTGGTTTCCGCCACACCGGAAATGAAATACACCAGAAACATGGGAAACAGCGGAATGAGGTACCAGTTGATGAAACTGCCGCCCTGCTGGCCCTTGACGATATCGCCCAGGTTCAGGCTCTGCGACATCATCAGCACACAGACCAATGCAAAACCCATCGCCAGCTCATATGAAACGACTTGCGCGGCGGAACGCATCGCGCCGAGAAATGCATACTTGGAATTGGATGCCCACCCCGCGATGATCACTCCATAGACACCCATGGAAGTCATGGCAAGGATATAAAGCAGACCGGCGTTAATATCCGCCAATACCGCTTCCGGAGAGAATGGGACCACCGCCCATGCCGCCAGAGCGGGCGCAAATGTCAGTATCGGCGCCAGCACAAACAGGAATTTGTTGGCGCCGCCGGGAATGATGATTTCTTTCATCACCGCCTTGACCGCATCAGCGATAGGCTGTGCCCAGCCGCCCAGCCAGGGAATACCGAAGAATGTGACGCGATTGGGACCGACGCGCATCTGCATGAAGGCGATAATCTTTCGTTCAGCAAATGTGAGGTAGGCCACAGCAAGCATCAGCGGCAATATGATGGCAACGATCAACAGCGCGTTCTTCGTCAGAACGAAAAGGGCCGGGCCCCACTCAGGGCCAAAAAAATCTCCGAATAATTGTTGTGCGTATTCCATCCAATAACCCTGATTTCTTCTATCGGGCACCCTGTAAATCGAGATTTGCGAACATCCGCTTCACACCTGTTTGCCAACTGAGCTGGCAAACAGGCTGGCAAACGGACGGGGTTCACCGGTGGCTCAATTCTCAGCTCAATGGTTGGACAAGGCTGAGTTAACCGGCGTACGGAATTTCAAATTTATTGATAGAGTCGTCCTATCACAATTTTTCCACCACAATTTGACCGAACATTTCACCCAGCGCGGCGGTCACGGGATGTGCGGAAGCCACGCGCACACAATTGGCAGGCAGCTTGTCGTCCCGGGCCGCTGGCAGCTGTATCTCGCCATCTCCCTGCTTCACCCTTACGTTGTCTCCCGCCTGTATGCCCAGCCTCCCCAACAGATTGCCCGGCATCCATGCCAAAGGTGGAGCAGCGTCACGCGTGCGCTGCAGCGATTCGGCACGGCGCACGATGGGATCAGCCTGATAAATCGGAACTTCGCCGATGCGCTGGATTCCATCACTATCCGGCCCACTCGTTGGCTGAATATCACCCACGACGAAATTTCTCAGGTTGTTATCCAACCGGGCGCTGATGTCGCCCCCGGCCGGCAGGATTTCCGCACGCACCTGCTCCGGCGTTTCGTAATCAAAGCCCTCAAGTCCAAGCATATTGCCCAGCACCCGCTGAACCTTCCATGCCGGACGTGCGCCACCGAGCGGCGAGACGACGCCATTAAAACTTTGCACGCGGCCTTCAGTGTTGATAAAAGTACCGGAGGTTTCGGTAAATGGTGCAATGGGCAATAACACGTCGGCATAATTACCTTCAAGGACGGCATGGTTTATGTACGCGCTCATGATCACCACCAGCTCCGCCGCCTCCAGTGCTTTCATGGCTTTCTGCGGATTGTAGCTATCCAATTCCGGTTCGAGATTCATCAGCACGTAAGCCTGGCACGGCTCCGCCGCAGTCGTCGACGCACCCATTCCCGGTATTTGCGAAGCGTTGGCGTTGGCGCCGGATGCCGGCTGACCGGCGTCGCTGGCCAGCGTTCCCAAGGCGCTTTCGCCAGGAACGGCCCCGGCAATATAGGCACCGACGCTGTTGGCGGCTTCGCCCAATATGCCAAATCCCGCATCGGCGATCTGGGCGATATGCTGTGCCAGCGCATGGATATCGGCGTATTGCGGATGATGCTGCGCCAGGTTGCCGAGAAAGACCGCAGCGGGCTTGTGATTGATAAGGCTGGCTGCCATCGCTCGCGCGGAATCGGTTACGCCGACATTGCTCAATGCGTTTTTCACGGCATCGGGAATTTCCACTTCCTTTAGTTCGGCGGCCGCTTTCAGGACCTGCGCCAGCGTCGCCGCCATTGCATCCGGCGCAACGATGGTGCAATTTTCCACCTTGGTCAGCAGATCGTCCCCCACTGGATTAATCAGGTTCAATTGTGCGCCCTGTTTTACCACCTGGCGCAAACGCTGCGCGATGAGAGGGTGATCCTTGCGCAGTGTGCTGCCGATAACCAGCGCCGACTTTAACCGGGAAATATCGGCGATGCTCATCCCCAGCCAGGGCACACCTTGCCGTTGGTCATCCGCGCGAAAATCGGTCTGGCGCAGGCGATGATCCACGTTCCCGCTCCCTAGTCCACGCACAAGTTTTTGCAACAGATAAAGTTCTTCCAGGGTGCTGTGAGGAGACGCCCATGCACCGATGCTTTGTGCGCCATATTTTTCTTTTACGGCCTTCAATCCGTTGGCAACGAACTCCAGCGCAGCTTGCCAATCGCATTCCTGCCACTGGCCATCGCGCTTTATCATCGGCATGCTTAAACGCTCTTCCGAGTTGAGCCCCTCGTAGGAAAAACGATCCTTGTCCGATAACCAGCACTCGTTGATTTCTTCGTTTTCGCGCGGCAATACACGCATCACACGATTCTGTTTCACCTGGACCACGAGATTGGAACCGAGACCACAATGCGGGCTCACGGATTTCCTGCGCGATAATTCCCAGGTGCGGGCCGAATAGCGGAACGGCTTGCTGACAAGCGCGCCTACCGGACAGAGATCGATCATGTTGCCGGACAACTCCGAGTCCACCGTGCTGCCGACAAACGACAGAATTTCAGCATGTTCGCCGCGGCCCGCCATGCCCAGCTCCATGATGCCGGCAATTTCCTGGCCAAATCGCACGCAACGGGTGCAGTGGATACAGCGAGTCATGTCGGTGGAAATAAGCGGACCCAAATTCTTGTTTGCCACCACGCGCTTGGCTTCCGTATAACGCGATGCGCTCGCCCCATAGCCGACCGCCAGGTCCTGCAACTGGCATTCGCCGCCCTGGTCGCAAATGGGGCAGTCCAGCGGATGATTGATCAACAGGAATTCCATCACGCCTTTTTGTGCCGTGACCGCCTGCCCGGAGTGGGTAGATACCTTCATGCCTTCCATTGCCGGCGTCGCGCAGGCGGGCAGAGGCTTGGGCGCTTTCTCGACCTGCACCAGGCACATGCGGCAATTGGCGGCGATGGAAAGTTTCTTGTGATAGCAGAAATGCGGAATGTAGATACCCAACTGGTTGGCACCGTCCATGACGGTACCGTTTTTAGGTACAGACACCTGCTTGCCGTCGATTTCGAAATTGATCATTGGATAGTCGGATTAATCACGAATCACGCAGATAAGAGAGCCAGCTGGCCTTATCCATGCTTTCCATGTCGTTACACCATGCATCGCTTGTGCTCGATGTGATACGCAAACTCGTCACGAAAATGCTGGATCATGGCACGTACCGGCATGGCCGCCGCGTCACCCAGCGCGCAAATGGTGCGCCCCTGAATATTATCGGCAACATTATTGAGCAGATCCAGATCTTCCATCCGCCCCTTGCCAGTTTCGATACGATGGATGACGCGATAGAGCCAACCGGTGCCTTCACGGCACGGCGTGCATTGACCGCAGGATTCCTCAAAATAAAAATATGACAGCCGCTCCAGCGCCTTCACCATGCACGTAGTGTCGTCCATAATGATGACCGCGCCAGAACCCAGCATGGAACCGGCTTTGGCAATGGAGTCATAATCCATGTCGGTCTGCATCATGATATCGCCGGGCAGCACCGGCATGGATGAGCCACCGGGAATGCATCCTTTCAGTTTCCGCCCGCCGCGCATGCCGCCGGCCATTTCCAGCAGGGTTGCGAACGGCGTACCGAGCGGGATCTCGTAGTTGCCAGGTTTGTTGACGTGGCCGGAAACAGAAAAAAGTTTGGTGCCCCCGTTGTTGGGCTTGCCGAGTTGCAGAAACTTCTCGCCGCCGTTGCGAATGATCCAGGGCACAGAAGCAAATGTCTCGGTGTTGTTAATGGTCGTGGGCTTGCCATAAAGGCCGAAGCTCGCCGGGAAAGGAGGCTTGAAGCGCGGTTGCCCTTTCTTTCCTTCCAGCGATTCCAACAGCGCAGTTTCCTCGCCACAGATATAGGCGCCATAACCATGATGATTGTATAACTGAAAACTGAAATCGGAGCCCAGGATATTATTTCCGAGCAATCCGGCCTGGCGTGCTTCGTCTACAGCCTCCTCCATGCGTTCATAGGTATCCCAGATTTCGCCATGAACGTAGTTGTAGCCCGTTCCGATGCCCATCGCATAGGCGCCGATGATCATGCCTTCGATCAGGATGTGGGGATTATGATGCATGATGTCGCGATCCTTGAATGTGCCCGGCTCGCCTTCGTCGGAATTGCATACCAGGTACTTATCGCCCTCGTACTGCTTAGGCATGAAACTCCATTTCAGCCCGGTCGGAAAACCTGCACCGCCACGCCCGCGCAACGCGGATTTCTTCACTTCCTCGATAATTTTTTCCGGCGGAATATTTTCGTTCAGAATTTTTCTCAGCGCCACATAACCCTCGCGCTGCTCATAATTCCTGAGCCGCCAGTTGTCAGGATCCGACGGATTCAGTCCGGTAAGCAGTACCTGGGCGAGCTGGGTCATTTGCTCAATTCCTCCAGCAATTGGTCGATATTGTCATTGGACATGAAACTGCACATGCGTTTGTTATTCACCAGGAGTACGGGCGCATCGCCGCATGCGCCCATGCACTCGCCTTCTTTCAAGGTAAATTTTCCGTCGGCGGTAGTCTGGTTGAAACTAATGCCCAGTCGTTGCCGGATATGCGCCACAGCGTCGTTGGCGCCGGACAGAGCGCAGGGGAGGTTCGTGCAAATCGTGATCTTGCATTTGCCCAGCGGCTGCAGGTTGTACATGCTGTAAAATGTCGCCACTTCATACACCGCGATTGGCGGCATGCCCAGATAATGGGCGACAAAATCCATGGTTTCATTGGCCAGCCATCCTTTCTCGTCCTGAGCGATGGCGAGTGCCGACATTACCGCCGACTGTCTTTGGTCGGGGGGGTATTTGGTAACCTCATGGTCGATTTTCTTAATGGACTCGGCGCTTAACATTTTTATCTATCTGGTTAATGGCATCATCTGTCTATTTCACCAAACACAATGTCCTGCGTACCGATAATAGCCACAACATCGGCGATCATATGGCCACGCGACATTTCGTCCAGCGCCGCGAGATGGGGAAAGCCCGGCGCGCGGATTTTCAGGCGGTAAGGCATATTGGCACCGTCCGATACCAGATAAATGCCAAATTCGCCCTTGGGATGCTCGACTGCCGCGTAAGCCTCGCCCGGCGGCACGTGGAAGCCTTCGGTAAAAAGCTTGAAATGATGAATCAGTTCTTCCATGTTCTGCTTCATTTCGATACGCGCGGGCGGCGCGATCTTATGATTATCGGTTATCACCGGGCCGGGATTCTTGCGCAGCCACTCCACACATTGCCTGATAATGAGATTGGACTGACGAAATTCTTCCATCCGTACCAGATAACGATCGTAGCAATCGCCATTGACACCTACCGGTATGTCGAAATTTATTCGATCATAAACCTCATAGGGTTGTTTTTTCCGCAAGTCCCATTCCACGCCGGAACCGCGCAGCATCGGACCGGTAAAGCCCAGCGCCTTCGCGCGTTCGGGCGAGACCACGCCAATACCAACCAGGCGCTGTTTCCAGATACGATTGTCGGTAAGCAGGGTTTCATACTCATCCACATATACCGGAAAACGATTGGTAAAATCTTCGATAAAATCCAGCAGCGAACCTTGACGGTTTTCGTTAAGTACCTTGGTACTTTTTTCATTGTGGATTTTTGATGCCTGATATTGCGGCATTGATTCCGGCAGATCTCGGTAGACTCCACCAGGACGGTAGTAAGCGGCATGCATTCTCGCTCCCGACACCGCCTCGTAACAATCCATCAAGTCCTCACGGTCGCGGAACGCATAGAGAAATACCGTCATTGCGCCCACGTCCAGCGCATGCGCGCCCAGCCACAATAGATGATTGAGTATGCGCGTGATCTCGTCAAACATCACCCGGATATACTGCGCGCGCAATGGCACCTCAAGCTGGAGCAGCTTCTCGATAGCCATGACATACGCATGCTCATTTGACATCATGGAGACGTAGTCCAACCGATCCATGTATGGCAATGATTGAATGTAGGTTTTGTACTCGGCAAGCTTTTCGGTCGCGCGATGCAGCAAACCGATGTGCGGGTCGGCGCGTTGAATCACCTCGCCGTCCAGCTCCAGCACTAGGCGCAATACTCCATGCGCCGCCGGATGCTGCGGCCCGAAATTCATGGTGTAGTTGCGTATCTCAGCCATGCTCGAAGAGCCTTCGTCGCAGAGACTTCATTCACTATCTCCATAATGCTCCTCCCGGATCACGCGTGGCGTGATCTGGCGCGGTTCGATGCTGACCGGCTGGTAAATGACCCGTTGCTGGTCGGGATCGTAACGCATTTCAACATTACCGCTTACTGGAAAGTCCTTGCGGAACGGACTGCCGATAAATCCGTAGTCGGTGAGAATGCGACGCAAATCCGGATGACCCGAAAAAACGATGCCGTAAAGATCGAATGCCTCGCGCTCAAACCAGTTGGCGGCTGGCCATATGCCGATCACCGAATCCAGAACCGGGAATTCGTCATCGTCAGCGAACACCCTGACCCGCAACCTGCAGTTATGGCTGATCGAAAGCAGATGATACACAACAGCGAAGCGCTTACCCTCCCGTCCGTCCCCGGAGAGGGATTCGGAACCATATGTCGAATAATCCATTCCGCATAAATCGACGAGGACTTCAAAACTCAGATCAGGATGGTCACGCAGGGTTTCCATTGTCCGCAACATATCAGCGCAAGAAACCACGATCGTAAGCTCACCCAATCGCTCATTGGTGCTGACAAGTTTAGCGGCCAACACATTTTGAAGGCAAAGGGCGAGCGTTTCCAGACGAGGGGACGACATATAGGCTCAGCGGGCGATGGTATTGGTGCGGTGGATCTTGTTCTGAAGCTGAATAATCCCGTAGAGCAGCGCTTCCGCCGTTGGTGGACAGCCTGGGACATAAATATCAACCGGCACGATGCGGTCACAGCCACGTACAACAGAATAGGAATAATGGTAATAACCGCCGCCGTTGGCGCAGGAACCCATGGAAATTACCCAGCGCGGCTCCGCCATCTGATCGTAAACCTTGCGCAGCGCGGGTGCCATTTTATTGCATAATGTGCCGGCCACGATCATCACGTCCGATTGACGCGGACTTGGGCGAAATACGATGCCAAAACGGTCGAGGTCATAGCGCGAGGCGCCGGCCTGCATCATTTCCACCGCGCAGCATGCGAGGCCGAAGGTCATCGGCCACATGGACCCAGTGCGTCCCCAGTTAATGACATTATCCAGGCCCGTAGTGATAAACCCTTTTTCCATCACGCCGTTAGTGCTCATAACGTTAATCCCATTCCAGAGCACCTTTCGTCCACTCGTAAATAAAACCAACGACGAGGATGCCAAGAAAAATCATCATAGCGACAAAACCGAATAAGCCGATCTCGTTCAATACCACTGCCCACGGAAACAGGAAGGCAATTTCCAGATCGAACAAAATGAACAAAATGGCGACCAGGTAATAGCGCACGTCAAACTTCATGCGCGCATCTTCGAACGCTTCAAAACCGCATTCATAGGGGGAAAGCTTTTCGCTGTCAGGGCGATTGGGGGC
>JBOIFK010000198.1:0-9386 GCA_050741585.1 Nitrosospira sp. | reverse complement strand
ACTAGCAGCCTGTCGGACTTAAAGGAAATCGGCTGCAAAAGCGTCTGGACGGTGCATATTTCACCGCTTTTTCGACCAATAGAACAACTATTGGTCTTCAAAATCGTCAAAATCTGTCCTCGCCCAGTCACTTTTTCACATTCGATTCTTCAAGTCCGACAGGCTGCTAGGATTTGGGAGGTTTGATGGCGCGGATGGTCTTGTTCAGGATTAAATGCATTTTTTTTGCGGCACGCTCGTCGTTTTTCGTCAACTCTTTCTGCACCATCTCGGCGAAAGCGATCAGGTCCTGCCGGGGGTAAGATTCCAGCATGCCGCTGTCCTGGAAAAACTCAGCAATCCAGCGAGCATTCAAGTCGGTGTCTCCCGTTTCTTCCAGATATTCCTCGGCCGCCATTTTGACGTAGTCCGTCAGTTTGTGCATCATGTCTCCTCATGGATATCTCAACAGGGCGAAAATGAGTTGACCAGACGATAGTAACCGCCGTCACCATGCTTGTTGCGGCGGGCCGGCATCAATACCGGTCATACCTGTCGGAAGATTCGTACTCATAGGCACGTTCACGGCGTTCACTCTGTTCGTAACGTTGTTCGCTGCGGTCTCTCTCACGAACGCGCTCGGCCTGCTCCTGGTTCCGCTGCCGAAGAATCGCACTGTCGGAAGACGTCCAGTCTTGACCAACGTAGCGACCTTCACCAACGTAGGTTGCAGTTTCACGCGCATGAGCAATACTTACGGACAATGCGATAGCAATAAATGATCCGATCATGGCAGCTTTCATTTTTACCCCCTCTAGTTGATCACGCGGCGCCAGGAAACGAAGGATGAATGCGCCCTTGGTCAGTCTTCTCTGCTCAATGTCACGACATTTTGAAATAAGCAAGGACGAAGCCGTATATTACACTCGCTTCAAATGGTTTGGAGAAAGCATGGCAAAGCCTTGCCTTTACCGGCAGACATCCTACGGGCACGGGGAAAACTCAAACCGGAAACCTTTGATACAGCTAGACTTGGAGACTTGGAAAAACCCCATGGGGCCGGGAAGACCCTGTTCCACTCCCAATCAGAAACACCCCCACGGCGTGGGGAAAACTTTTCAAGACAGCGCGACCATTGCCCGTCCTTGAAACACCTCCACGGGGCGTGGGGAAGACTTGTGATGACGATGGTGTTGGAAACAAAGGCGGAAACACCCCACGAACATGGGGAAGACTCGCATGGTAGCAGATATGATGATGAACTACCAGAAATATCCTCACGAGCGCGGGGAAAACTCGCTGGGCGCCCAAGCATGGGGAAAACCGCACGAAACACCCCCACGGGCGTGGGGAAGACTCTGCCGCTATCTGCAATCCTATACACTGTACAGAAACACCCCCACGGGCGTGGGGAAGACAAAGTAGCTCCGCCCCTGGTCGTCGGGTAGTCGGAAACACCCCCACGGGCGTGGGGAAGACCCGCCTGAGGGGTCCAAGGTGGATATGGTTATGGAAACACCCCCACGGGCGTGGGGAAGACACCAACAAATTGTTAAGGAGCGTTACCATAACACCACTGGTAGTGTTTCAGCAACCGGGCCTATAAGAATGAACCGTATTTAAACGCTACAAAATAAAAACCCCGCCGCAAAGCAGCAGGGTCATTTTTCATTCATGCTTGTCAACTTACTGCGCCGCGAACGGGCAAATGTAACACCAGGAGATCAAGCCGCAGGCGCGGACAATATTTGTTTCTCGATCACCAATTGCAAACCGGAAATCTCAATGAGGTCGCGCCTGGTGTCGCCTATGCCGCGAATTTCATAACCCGGTGTTTCCGGAATTCGACGGAAAATCATCAAACCGCTTTCGCGAGGGCAGTGATCGTACAAATAATCCACTACTTTTTTTGCGATGGCATCCTTGACGCCGGAGACGAATACATTGGGGCGCGGTTCAATAAACCAGAGCTTCATTCGCCCGCGCACGGCAGGCGGTAAATCATTGGCGATCACGACCAGCATTTTTCACTCCTAGCATGGCCTCGATGTCCTGGCCTATCTTGCCAAGCAAATCCGCCTCAATGACGCGCTGGCGAAAAGCGGCAGATACTTTGTATTTGTTGTAGCGCCCGGCCATGTCAAGCGTGAGCGAGAAAGCCAGATCGATGCATAGATGTTCCTTGTATAAATCGGCGAGGTCGTACACAAATGGCAAGGGGCTGCCGGAATGAATAAAACCGATGTGCGGCGAGTAGCCCATGCTGTGCACGCATGAACTCAAGATTCCATAAAGCGCGGCATTGCTGGCGGTGAGCACTTGGTTGGTGATGTCACCCATTTCGAACTTGCCGGGGGTGAAACTGGGCCCTTTCCACCCTACGTCGTATTTTTGCCCGTTTTGCTCATATAACGCGCGCACGCGATAGCCTTCCATGCCCATCATTTCCTGCAGGGATTTGCCGGTCAAATCCGCCTCGGAGAAACGCCGGGCGAACATGCGTCGTGCAACTTCCACCGATTTTTTCGGATCGGCGGAAAGCTTGAGCTGTGTGCGCATGTTGCGTGTATCGGCGGCTGGCGCTTGCCCGCTGGCATAAAACAGCAGGCTGTCCTCTCCCACCCAGCACACGCCGCAATTGGATTGCGCGATGACTTTTACCGCTTCGTGAGTAATGCTGGTGCCGGGACCCAGCAACAGGCAATTGAGCGTGGCAATCGGCAAGCGCACGACGTTGGCTTCGCAATCTATCCACTTGACGCTGGAATCATCGATTTCAAGCCGGCCTCGCTCAAGGTAGATGAACGGATATTTGTCTTTGACCTAGTGGTGTGCTTCGCAATTGGTTGGACTAATAAAAGCGATGGATTTTTTGTGTCAGGCTACGCGCAAACCACAGCGATAGTCGAATCTATCGCGAGGATTTGCAACGACGCATGACGCGAAAAGCCGCGTTTTTAGGTTCAATCAATTGCGAAACACACCACTAAGGCAGGCTAGCGCGGGTTACCTTGATGAGGAGGCGATTGGAGGATGCTTTTGACGGCGTCGTTTCATCCGGCATGAATCAAGCTCACCTGGCGGTCTCCATAGCGCTTGTCTTCACCAAACTGCAAGGGGACATCGTTGATGGTAAAAACCTCGCCCGCTTCGCCTTCGCCGCGTGATCCGTGCAATACCCGAAAATCCTCAATGCGATTTTTCCGCCAGGCAATGGAATTCGCCTTTTCAAGGGCTATCGCCCCATTGTCGAAAGTTCCGCGATAAACAAAGTCAGTTGGCACGCAGTTCTTGCGCCCGAGATAAATATCCCAGGCAGGATTCCGCAAGGCTTGCGCGACGGTTTCGGCTTTATCGAGAGGAACTTCAAGGACCACGGCAAAGGCTGCATCCTGCAAATAATAACGATAGGTCATTTTGGCGCCGCCTCCCACCGCTTTCTTGCCTTCGCTGGTTTTAGGGATAAGCAAGCCGGCCCATGGGTCCTGATCGTCGTAGCCGCTGCCCACCATATGAAAATCGCGTAATAGGGGTTCCCGGTCTTGTCTGATCACGCCGTTCGCTGTTTGCTTTCCACGTGCAAAGGAAACCACGGTTTGATCGAGTGCGGCAAACTCGGCCAGAAGCGCCCGTTGTTTGCCGTCCGCGCCCAATGCGGAGCACAACAGGCCCAGCACGCCCGACTTGGTCGGAAAGGTCAGCGTATCCCGCCGCCCGAATCTCGAGTCGGAACCCCAGGATTGTAAAGGGGCTTCCAGCCATAATAATAAATAAGGGTTACGCATTTGCCTGATCCCTGGCGGCGCTCCCTGCGGAATGTTGCTTGAGCGCGCCAATCAGATCATCGATAGTGAAATTGTCGTCCCGCCCATAGGTATACTCCGCCTGCTTGCCGAACAGGCTGCCGTGCAGTTTTTCCTGTCTGGCCAAATAGCCCGTCATGGCATCGATGCTTGGCTGGATAAAACCGCCATCTTTGGCTTTGACCGCCGTTTCGAATGGCACTTGCAGGCGCTGGCCTTTACGGACCAATACCTTGGCGAATTCCCAAGGCGACGCACCCGACTGGGTGGCTTGCCGCGCGGCAGGCACGGCAACAAACAAGGCTTTGGTAAAGCTTTCGACCGCATCAGGCAGGTTTTGCCCAGCCAGGGTTTGCCAAAGCTGGCCCAGATCCAGGCTCACATAGCGATAGTAAGTGGCGGAATTGAATTCCAGGCTGCCCATGTGCGCCGAACCTGGTTCAGTGGCGAGGTCGTCGAGCGCAGTGAAAAATTCAACCTCGTTGCTGGCCTTATGCGTGGAAATCGCATGGGAAAACGACGCGGCGGCTTCGACATTCAGATCAGCCGCCTGGGCAACCATGCGGCCGAAAAGCGCGATATCGATTCCGTCAATGGCTGGATTCAACGATTTTTTTGCGACCTTATGCACATCCTTGTCCTTGAGCTTCTTGACATCGAAACCTTGTTCCCGCGCATATTCGGCAAACGCTTTCGCTTCGGTCATGGTAAAAAACAGCAAGGTGTCTTTACTCAGACATGAGGCGATGAATTCACCACAACCATTGGCCTGCTCATCGGTCGCGCCTGAATCCACGCAAGCCTGTGCGACGGTGCGGGCCACATGCTTGGTGCGCAGGCCCAGCTTGGCGCCAAAGCCATGCATCGCCATGCGCACGGGGCGCTTCCAGGCCTGTGAGCTGACGCGGGCACGCTGCACGCCCCCGACCATGGCGGTTTTAGGCGCGCCCACATCGTCGCGGTTGAGGCAGGTCACCGGAAAGGATTGAAGGATGTGGAATTCGATGCGCAGATTCCTGAATGGGTTATTGATCGTCATTTTTTTATTGCCTTTTAGTGAATGAAATTATCGGTGGGAGTTAAATGGAGTCAGTGGCGCGATTTGCAGCAGCCCGAAGCCGAATGCCCGGCCTCGTCCTATACCCTGGGTAAAACTCAGGGTAAAACGCTCCCGGTCGATGACGGTGAGTTCCCCCTTGAGCGTGGCGCTGCCATGGGTAATGACCTTGCCGGATTTTTCAAAGGTCTGCACGCTGATTTGCCCGGTTTGCAGGTTTGCGGGGTTGACACGGAACCCCCAGGATTCCGGCGCACGCGCCTTGAACCATTGTTCAATGCCTTCGCGCCCTCGAATCGGCACGACTTTGCCTGTTTGCCTGTCGCGCTTGCCGGGATTGAGCGTAACCTCAAAGGCATAACGTTCATGGGCCAGGAAGTCCGGATGGACGGGCCGGGTATGTATCTCGCCGAACTGCGGGGTCTGGTGCGGCTTGCGGTTGGACAGCATCAGGATTTGCCGTGTATTGAAATCGCCGTCCTTGTCCGTATAGACGATGCCGCTGCGGGCGCTGGTCTGCTTTTCGGCATCGGAACGAATATCTTCAAACAATCCATATACGATCTTGTGCAGGGAGTAAGCGTCCCTGATGCCGAGAATGTTCATGTCGGTGCGGCTCAGGCGCAGCACGCTGGCATAAGCCACGACGTCGTCACTCATCCCTGCCTCCCTCCGCCGGCCTGCCGTAAAAATCCTGCGCCCAGCGTGCCTTGATGCGTGCCCGGCTGTCGTCATGGCCAAACCACAGCAAATCATCCAGCAGGCTGGCATAGTCAGGAACGATATTGCCCCTCGATTCAATCAGGCTGAATAATGGACGCAGGATGCGGCAGGCTTCCGGTACGGAATCGCAAGCCAGTAAACGGCGCAGCCTGGCTTTGGCCTGGTCGCCGGCATTGCCGTCCTCGTAACAGCGCGCAATGGCCTGGCCAATTTTGACAGTGCCGTTTTGCACGACTTTTGCCCGGGCAATGGCAGCGGCGACCGTTGCATGGGGCAGGCGCTGGTTTTCATATTCCAGATTGATATGGAAGCCTGACAGCAGCTCCCAGCTCTGGTATTCGGTCGCCGGGTTGTCCGCGCGTTTTAGCGCGGCACGCAAGGCGTTGTCACTGTGGCAGCGGCGGATGATATAGTCCACGAATGCCAGGCTTTTACCACGAGGGGAGACGGCTTTTTGCAATGGATCCCTGGTATCAATACTCATGCGGCTTCCTTGGTCGGGTTTTTAAGGTATCTGCTTAAATTGGGCCGGTTTTTTGCCCAGGCGTCGAGCTGACGGGCGGTTTCGCCAGGGCAATGGCTGTCGTAGGCCTTGTGGGCGAACCGGGCAAAAATGGGACGCATGGCATGGGCCTGATCCGAGTCGCCGCACGCAATCACCAGATCCTGGAACCGGCGCTCGCACAATTGCCAGAAGAGGTTGCCGGCTTGCGCGCCCTGCGCCTTGGCTTCCATGTTCTGGCTTTTGAAATAATTCAGGGTTGCGCCGTAAACCGTTCTGGAAAGGCTATCCAGTTCGTTCATTTCCAGTTGGAGGTTGGTAAACCACAATTCCCCCAGAATGCCGCTCTCAAGCTTGATGACCGATTCCACAAAATCATCGGACCCCGACACGTATTGCTCACCCGCATTGCTGCTCACGCGCAAGCCGCCCGACCAGATTCCAAGCGTTTGCAAGTGGGGAATGGCGCGCTTCATGCTCAAACGCAATTGATAGCAGTCAAAGCTTTTATTATTCGTTTGAGAAAAAAAGCTCAGTAACGCAGTCAATAACCGCCAGGGACGCTTTTCCGGATCGGCCCAGATCGCTTTCGGATCTTTGCTGGAGAAATCCACCGATACGCTGGGATCGACAACGCCGTCCTTATAGCCCGGATGCGAAATGCCTTCGGAGTAATGCAGGCCATTTTCCGTCAACAAGCAAAAACGGGAAACGGGGATCAGCCTTCCGACGAGGCTGGATTTCAGTGCTTCGGCAACTGGGCAACTTTCCCCTTCCGGCATCCGCTCCCATGGCGTGACGCCTATTCCTCGCGGATAAATACCCAGGCTGGAAATTTGCTGCCGGGTAAATAAATTGACCCATAATGTTTCGAGTAGGGAATTGGCTTGCAAAAAATTATGCAGGAATCCGAGAAAGCCAATGGATGCGCTGGGCTTCCCGGTGGACGGCTTGCTTTTGTCATTAAATTTCCCCTGATAGCCAGGCGAAAGAACAATTGAATTGTCCGTTTTTTTCCCGCCCAGGCCAAAACCCATCAATTGCACAATCAATAATGATTTGTCTGCATCGGTCAGGCTTTTTTCAATCTGCGACTGGATAAGTACCGTGGCATTGCCCGTCGAAACTTCCGCCAGCACCGCGCCAAAGGGCTGGACGGCAGCGGTTTGAATCGCCGGCACCTGCAGGAACGGCTTTTCCCCGTACAAATAAAACCGGTCATGCCATTTGCCCAGATATTCGAGGCACTTGTCAGCAAGGCCTGCCGGCAGGATGCTTGCCCAGTCATCATCGTCTTCCGGTGTGCAGGCAGCCTGGGCAATGGCCAGCAAGAGCTTGGTCAAGGCGATTTTCTGTACGGGATTGCCGCCCAATGCGCGATATCCCGGTTGGCTGAACAATTGTCTCAGGCTGACTTGCCCCGCATCCACAATGGGAATCCACGGCTCGTCGATAAGGTTGAAGCGGCTTTCAAGCGTCATGCCTGTTCCTTCTTTTTATAGGTCTGGTAGCCAGTCAGCGCGTCGTAGTGAATATGGTACTTATCGTTAACGGCGCCCTTATTGATTGATTTAACTGTGCCGCTTTCGTCAACCAGCGCCACTCGCAGCATGATGCTTTCATCATATTCAGGCCTGCCGAGATAAAAGTAATCCGCGAGCCACTGGATCTCGGCTCTACTGACAGCGTTTGGCGCAAGGTAATCGGCGACTTTCAATGTATTCTGCATCAGCGTTGCGCTGATCTCGCGCCATTGCGCGCGCTTGAGGGAACGGCCATTATGGGGAACCCACAGCCGCCCGTTATCGAGCAACGTAACCCAGGTTCCCCGTTTTCCAGGGTCGTATTGATATGCGCGAATCAATAACACCTCGGTGGATTCCAGTTCGCTGTGGCGAGTCTGGGCTTTTTCTTCCGGTTGCGTGGTGCCGCCTTTCGATATCCCATGCAACGCCAGGCGTTCGAGCCGGGTTCGCATGGCCTCCACTTGATGCAGATGCCTGGCCATGTGCTCGCCCTCATCCTGCGGGGCGTAGGTTGTTTCAATCAGCTCACGAATCTGGCCCGGCAAACGAATCCGGGTAATGCTCTGCCAGACCGCCAGGCTGCGGCAAAGGACATAAGGCACATAAACCTTCGCCGTTGCACCAAAGGCGAGGTCCGGCGATACAACGGCGGTTGCCAGGTCGGGAGAGAGTATCCACGCTTCACGCCGGGCCGACGGCGGGCGCGGCGTATTCAGGTGCCGCCATAAACGTCCAAACCTCTGCAGGAGCATGTCGGTCGGTGCGATGCGGGTCACCAGGAAATCGGCATCGATATCCAGGGATTGTTCGAGTACTTGGGTGCCGACAAGGATGCGCCCTTGCCGCGTGCGAACATCAGCGCCGCCTTTGCCGAAATAGGTGACCCACGTATTTTCATTGGCGGCACGATCGGTTCTGGTGTAGCGCGAGTGTAACAAGCCACACGTCACATCCATTTCACAAGCACGGGCGGCAAGTTTTTTGTAGAGGTCCTGCGCCTCTTTTACGGTATTTTCTATCCACAGTACCTGTTGTCCTTCCCCAGCCCGGCGCAGTCCTTCTTCAATGGCCTCTGCTTCCTGCCGATGGGAAACGGCTAACAAAACATCGGATATTTGCTCCACGGGTATTTCCGCAAGATTGCCCTCCCGGGACTGCGCGGTAATCAAAGGATAAGTATTTTCTTGTGGCGTGGCGTCCAGCAATTCAGCCCTGCGTTCCCGGGTAAGCGTGGCGCTCAGGATAATGACTGTGCAGCGTAACTGGCGCAGCGCCTTGACAAGCGCATCCAGAATCGTGCCGGTAAACGTATCATACGAATGCACTTCATCGAGTATGACCACCTTGCCGGCCAGGGCAAACGTGCGGACAAAGCCATGCTTGACATTCATGACCGCCATCAGGGCCTGGTCAACCGTGCCCACGGCAAATGGCGCAAGGATGCTACGCTTCCCTTGAGCAAACCAGGCTCCGTCCGGATTGCCTTCCTCACCCATTCCAAACTGCTTCAACCATGCATTGCCGTGGACCAGCAAGGCTTGCTTATGGGGCGAGCCATCCGCCAGAATCTGTTCCAGGAACCCATTGACCCGCTCATGGATTTTGTCGGAAGTCAGCTGGGTGGGTAGCGCGAAATATATCCCTGTGGCCAGTTTCTTTTCCAGCAATTGATAAGCTGCATAGAGCGCGGCCTCGGTTTTTCCCGATCCCATCGGGGCTTCGAGCACATATACGCCGGGCTGATTTGCTGCCTCAATAAGTTTGATTTGAGCGGCTGTGGGTACAAAACCAAATAC
>JBOIFK010000197.1:0-3033 GCA_050741585.1 Nitrosospira sp. | reverse complement strand
ACCCGCGGCCACACCTGCAACGACTACTATCATGGTATTTGGCGATAGCCTGTCCGCTGGCTATGGCTTGCCGCAGGAAGCCGGATGGGTCAACCTGCTGAAAAAAAAGTTGCAAACACAATCACCGACCCGCCTGATCAACAACAGCATCAGTGGCGAAACCGCGATGGGTGGGCGCACTCGCATCGAGCAGGCACTTAAGACCCACCGCCCGGATATCGTCATTATCGAACTCGGCGGCAACGATGGACTACGCGGCGCGTCCATCGAATCGATTCGGGACAATCTCGAAGCTATCATTGAAGCCTGTCAGCGAAGCAAAGCCACGGTGCTATTGACCGGAATGCAACTTCCACCCAATTATGGCATAGCCTACACACAAAAGTTTCAGGATATTTATCCGCAACTTGCGAAACGACATCGGCTTAAATTGGTGCCGTTCCTACTGGATGGTTTTGGCGACAAGCGCGAATTCTTTCAATCGGATGGAATACACCCGAACGCAAACGCACAGGAAAAAATCGTGGAAAATATATGGAAGGTGTTACAAACAATGCTTAAATCTCAGCAGTCGGTCGCTCATGGGGGTACCTGAAACGTTACTTCGATTAAACTCTCTGTCGCTTGAGGATATTTTGTCATCAGGAAGAAAGCATGGATAGCTATCAGCATATTTTACTTGCGGTGGATTTCTCGGAACATGGCGACTATGTCACTCGAAAAGCAAAGTATCTGGCCGATATCCTTCATGCCAAATTGAGCATTATTCATGTACTGGATAATATTCCAATGCCGGACACAGCCTATGGCACACTCATTCCCCTCGACGAAGATTCATTATATGAATTGTTGGAAAGCGAGAAATCCAGGTTGATGCAAATTGGTGACCGGCTGGATATTGATTCAACCTGCCGATGGATGGTTTGGGGTTTGCCGGAACAGGAAATCGTCCGGATTGCCGACCAGGAGAATGTTGATTTAATTATTGTCGGCTCACATGGGCGTCATGGCCTCGCTTTATTGCTGGGCTCCACGGCAAATAGCGTACTGCATCATGCCAAATGTGACGTGATGGCAATCCGTTTGCGGGATGAACCCAAGCGCGAGCAGCCCGCCGGGAAAAACAGCGCACACGCCATGAGGTTGGACCTGAGTCCAAAAACTGCCTGACTACCGGATCCCTGCTACCAGAACTTCCACCAGGAGTCACCACCCTCCGCAGTGGAATCGGGGAAAAACCGGCTGTTGGGAAAATTCTGTCTCATTATACGTTCAGCGTCGTCACGCAAATCGGTCATCCCCAGTGCATCGTAGGCTTTTATCATAATGAAGAGCGCTTCTTCGGTGGCCGGCGTCTGCGGGTATTCCTTCAGGCAATATTGCGCACGATTGGCAGCCGCGACATAGCCGCCTCGCCTCAGGTAATAGCGCGCTACCTGCACCTCACCCTGCGCGACCACATTCACAAGGTGCTTCATGCGCTGCACCGCATCGGGGGTGTATTTGCTGTTGGGATAACGAGTGACCAGTTCCCTGAAATTCTCAAATGACTCGCGCGACGCCTTCGGGTCGCGTTCGCTCATATCCTGATTGAGAATTTTTTCCGATACCATGCCCATCAGTCCCAGGTCATCATTAAAGTTAGCCAGTCCCTTAAGATAATAAGCATAATCCACATTCGCATGATTCGGATGCAGCTTGATGAAACGGTCGGCGGCAGCAATAGCCGTGGCCTGCTCGCCATCTTTGTAGTGGGCGTAGCCAACTTCGAGCTGCGCCTGCTGCGCATAGCGTCCATAGGGATAGCGTGCTTCGAGGCCTTCAAATAATTTGATGGCGGCCGAGTAGTTTCCACTGTTCATTTCCGTTTTTGCCTCGGAATAGTACTTGCTGGCGGACCAATTCTTGGAGTCCTCCGGGGATTGCTGCTTCGGCAGGAGGCCACATGCCGATAGCAACAACATCAGAAATAAAGCTACACTACGCGACATGATGAATTCACGGGAAAATAAGAACGAACATTTTCATTATAGCGCAAAGCCCATATTGCCTGAATCGGCTGAAGTCGTTATTGAACTGACAATCCCAGCGGACTTCGCCGGAATGCGTCTTGACCAGGCTCTGGCGCGGCTGCTGCCTGATTGGTCCCGTAGTCGCTTACAGGCATGGATGCTGGAAAACCGGATCAGCGTGGATTGCAGAGAGGCCATTTCCAAACAGAAACTGTGGGGTGGCGAAAAGATACAGGTCAAACCGCCGCAAAACCACCCCATCGAGGCAGCTTATGCCGCCGAAGCCATCTCGCTCGATATCGTTTACGAAGATCATGTCATCATGGTCATCAATAAGCCCGCCGGACTGGTGGTGCATCCCGGCAGCGGCAACTGGCAGGGTACGATGCTGAATGCGCTGCTTCACCATGCCGCCCAATTGAGCGAAGTCCCGCGGGCGGGCATTGTTCACCGGCTGGATAAAAATACCAGCGGTCTGCTGGTGGTGGCAAAAACCCTGGAAGCACATACCAGCCTGGTGCGGCAACTGCAAAAACATACCGTGAAGCGCGATTATCTGGCACTGGTGCTGGGCCATGTTTCGGCTGATGGATGGGTGAATGCTCCGGTTGGACGGCATCCCGTGCAGCGCACCAAAATGGCGGTCACCGTGAGCGGCAAGGAAGCGCGTACTCATTATCGGGTGCTGGAAGAATTTGAGGGATGCACCCTGCTCCAGTGCAGCCTGGAAACGGGACGCACCCATCAGATTCGGGTGCATATGCACTCCATTGGTCACTCCCTGGTGGGCGATCCGGTTTATGGAGGCAAACCAAAAAAAATCACCGGGGGAAACGGACGACTGGTCGCCGGCTTCTCAAGACAGGCGCTGCATGCACAACGGCTGGAACTGTCTCATCCGCAACAGGGAAAGAGAATGATGTGGGAAGCGGCGTTACCCGAAGATATAAACGGACTCTTGCATATGCTGCGGCAACACCGGGGCCACGATTCCTTTCCCATCGATTTGCCGATATGATCC
>JBOIFK010000196.1:0-3926 GCA_050741585.1 Nitrosospira sp. | reverse complement strand
GCCATACACGGTGGCGCACTCGATATTGGCTCGCATTCCTGTATTCATGTGGATTGGACCGATCTCCATACCATTCGGCAAATTAACTACCATTCGGTGAAAGGCAAGACTCAGGTCGATGTGTCATATGACGCGGGGGCACTTAAAACGTTGTGTTGCGATCGGATGAAGATTATGGGATGGACCAAAAAAGGGCAGGCGCGGAATCCTTGCAGGGGCGAAGATCCGGCAGCTTGTCCCTAATGCGTCGAAAGGAAAGTTTTTTAACATGCCCCCTAAGACTACCGGAACCGTAACAATCGGGACCAAACCATGACCACTTTCCCCGGCTCCCCCCGCCTCGTCAAAGGCGCCATCGTCGGACTCGATCCGGTGAATCCCCTCGCCAGCGTCGTTGTTTTTCAGTACAACCCGGACACGATGACGCGCCGACTGGAGGCGCGGTCAACGGGTGGGGGCGATACAAGCGACCGGTCCGAAGCCTTCCGTCTTACCGGTCCGCCCAAGGAGACGATCACCCTGAACATCGAGGTGGACGCGACGGATCAACTGGAGGCCGCGAATCCCTTGGCGGTTGCGAGCGGTGTGTCGCCAACGCTCGCCGCGCTTGAGATGCTGCTCTATCCGAAGAGCGTTTCAGTTATTGCCAATGCTACTCTCGCCCAAGCCGGCAATATCGAAATCATTCCACCGGAAGCTCCCATGACACTGTTTGTCTGGGGGCCGACGCGCGTACTCCCAGTACGGGTAACCGGGTTTAGCATAACGGAAGAAGCATACGACACGCTACTCAATCCAATCCAGGCCAAAGTGGATCTCACACTAACAGTGCTCAGCTACGTGGATCTGAAAATCACCAATCCCGGCTATACCCTTTTCATGGCTCATCAGATCGCCAAAGAGGTTATGGCCACCACTAATGTCGTTAACAGCGCGCTCAATGTAAGCGCCTCCCTGAAGATAGGATGAAATATGAGGAATGCGCCATGTTTCCCGTGACCAGCCGCTATTACGGAATCGAAATCGCCAGGTACAAAACACTCGAAGGACTCGGAACTGAGGGGAGGGAAATCGTCTATCTGCGACGCCGTTTTCTTCCGCCACGTTCTGGAACGAGCGCTGGGGCTGCAATCGCCGAGCATACGGTTACGCAAAATGAGCGGCTGGATAACATTACAGCGCGGTACCTCGGCGACCCGGCGCAATTCTGGCGGGTGTGCGATGCGAACAACGCCATGCAACCCAGGGAACTGACAGCGGAAATAGGCCGCCGCTTGTACATTGCCTTCCCACAGAGTGGAGCAATCTAGCCATGCCTGGACTTGGGTTACGTCTGCAATTGCTTATAGGGCCAACCGTGCCGCTTCCCGCCCCGTATGCGCTTGTGGATGCCCTCCTGGATGTAGAGGTTAACAACCGGGATCAGGATTTCGATGGCTTCAAGATCACTTTCAGCCTTGGCAAGGACTCGCTGCTGGATTACGGATTGCTGATGAGCGGCTTGCTCGACCCGCCCAGCCGCGTCGTCATCTCTGTTTTTATCGGCGTGCTGCCGGAGGTGTTGATCGACGGCATTATCACCAATCATCAGGTCATGCCCAGCAATAAACCGGGAGAGTCCAACTTGCACGTGTTTGGCAAAGACATTAGCCTCAAGCTGGACCTGGAAGAAAGGGATAAGAGTTATCCCAACCAGCCCGATTCGCTAATCGTTGCTCAATTGATTGCATCCTACGCGACCCTGGGGCTGGTTCCGCAGATTACACCAACCACGGATGTGCCCATTCAAACCGATCGGATCCCTTCCCAACAAGGGACTGATCTCGATTACATAAAGCAGTTGGCAAGGCGCAACGGATTTGTCTTCTACATCGAGCCGACATCGGTTCCCGGCGCCAACACCGCCTATTGGGGCGTGGATAACCGGCTGGGCGTACCGCAATCCGCACTCACCATGAACATGGGCGCGGACACAAATGTCGACAATCCCATTACCTTCGACTTCGACGCGCTGGGACCTGCGGAACCGCAAGTATCCATCGTCGAGCCACTTACCAGAGTCACCATTCCAATACCCTTGCCGGCCAGTTTGCGTCCGCCGTTAGTAAGAAAGCCGGCAATACCATTGCGCAAGACGTTGCCCAGAAATACCGCAAACCTTAATCCTGTGCAGGCCGCCCTGCGAGGCCTCTCGTCCACTAGTGAATCGGCTGACGCCGTCACCGGCAGTGGCGAAATGGATGCCGTGCGTTACGGTCGAGCCTTGCGATCCCGGCGGCTGGTAGGTGTGCGCGGCGTTGGTGAGAGTTATGACGGAAATTACTACGTTAAGGAGGTCACTCACCGTATCAAACGCGGTGAATACAAGCAGAGTTTCACTTTGAGCCGCGAAGGGCATGGCGCATTGCTGCCCATGGTGGTGCCATGAGCGGATCGGGAGCGCCTTTTCATGGCAAGTTCCGGGGCGTGGTGAGCGACAACCGCGACCCGCTCATGCTGGGAAGAATTCGCGCCAGGGTGCAGGATGTGTTTGGGGAGAATGAAAGCGGTTGGGCGCTGCCCGCGTTACCTTATGCCGGCAATGGCGTGGGTTTGTTTTTGATTCCGCCAACGAATGCTTCGGTCTGGATCGAATTCGAGCACGGCGACCCGGAGTATCCGATCTGGACCGGCTGCTTCTGGGCGCAGGGAGAGGCGCCTGCATCCCCCGCGGTCGCGGAGATGAAGGTACTCAAAACCGATACCGCCACGATAACGCTCAATGATTTGCCCGGCGCCGGCGGTATCACCATCGAGACCACCATGGGGATGAAGATTGTGATGGATGCGACGAGTATGGAAATAACCAACGGCCAGGGCGGAAGCATCAAGCTCACCGGGCCGACGGTATCCATTAATGGCAGCGCGCTGGAGGTCACCTGATGCCGGGCCATTTACTACACGTTGGCGCCACCGTGGTTTGCGCCCATTTAGGTCAGGCACAGCCCACTATGCCCAACCCGCGGGTCAAAGTGAGCAATCAGCAGGTCGTAACGCAGCTAGAGCCTTACGCGATCACGGGCTGCGTCGAGCCGGCCCCAACGGCGGGCAAGGGGCCATGTGTGACTGCACAGTGGACCACTGCCGCAACACGCGTAAAGGCAGGGAATCAGCCGGTGCTGCTTGAGGATAGCCAGGCTACCTGCGCTCCGACTGGCACACCGGCCAACATCGTACTGACTCAAAAGCGTGTCAAGGCAATATGATGAACATTGACTTCCCCTTCCATTTCGACAATCGCGGCCGTACCGCCGCCACCGATGATACCGATCACATTCGCGACATGATCGAACAATTCCTTTTCACCAGCCCCGGCGAGCGCGTCAACCGTCCCGATTTCGGCAGTGGTCTGCTCGGCATGGTATTCGAACCCAACAGTCCTGAGCTAGCGTCTGCCTTGCAGTTCACTATCCAGGCGGGACTCCAGCGGTGGCTGGGGGATCTGATCGAAGTGCGCAAGCTTGAAGTAATCAGCCGAGACGCAATGCTCACTGTTGATCTTATCTATGCGATTCGCAGGACGGGCGAGGTGCGCCGTGAAGCATTCACGAGAGGAAGCGTGTGATGGAAACAACCAATCTCGCTTGCCGGGTTGAAGAGCGGCGCAAACGGCTCTTTGGCAATCCTGACTGGAACGGGATGGATTTCCTCGAAGTGTCGGCTGACCAGCTTTCCTTATGCGTGCATTTCTTCGGCCAGGTGCCCGAAAGTGTAACCCCCGGAAACGTGCGCATTGAGGGTGGCCGTCGTATTCGTGGCATCCGGGCGGTAAACGTCAAGATCGATCGTGCGCATGATGAGGAGCTCGACGATTGCCTGCGCATTACGCTCGATAAGCCCGGCGATTTTTCGACTTATCGCCTCTGCCTTGTTGAGAAGACATCCGC
>JBOIFK010000195.1:0-2921 GCA_050741585.1 Nitrosospira sp. | reverse complement strand
AACCTGCGGGACGCAAGGATAGAGGATGTTGGTGGTATCCTGCAGTTGATTGAGCCGCTCGAAATCGACGGGACGCTGGTGCGGCGCAACCGCGAGCTGCTGGAAATGGAAATTGATCGCTTCGTCGTCGTGGAGCATGACTCCGTGATAGTCGGTTGTGCCGCACTCTATCCTTTCCCCGACGATAAGGCGGGTGAGCTCGCCTGTCTCACAGTACACTCTGATTATCGTGGCACGGGATGCGGTGATACGTTGCTCAAGAATATTGAAGCCAAGGCCAGGTCCCAGGGCAGTAAAAAATTATTTGTGCTTACGACAAGAACTGCTCACTGGTTTGCCGAGCGCGGTTTTCTCGAGGCTGATATAGGGGAATTACCAAAAGCCAAGCAGGGACTATACAATTATCGGCGCCGCTCCAAGGTGCTCGTAAAAAAAATATAGTGCTTGAGCTGATTGGATAGCACGCTAGTGATCGTTGCTGCAAGCATAACCGGTAGCATATTCATGTGCCGGTTTTACGCAGACGGGCATAGCCATACTAAGATCATAATTTCGTATCTGGAGACATTCAATGGCTAGACGCGTTAAATGCATCAAACTCGGGCGTGAGATGGAAGGCCTGGATTTTCAGCCTTATCCGGGAGAATTAGGAAAGCGTATTTTCGACAACGTATCGAGAGAGGCGTGGGCCGGCTGGATCAAGCACCAGACTATGCTGGTCAATGAATACCGCCTGCATCTGGCGGATATCAAGGCACGCAAATATCTGGCTGAACAGCTCGAGGCGTATTTCTTTGGAGCGGGGGCGGAGCAGCCTTCAGGCTATGTGCCACCAACGAAATAAAGCGGTAGAAGATGGAAGCGCCGTCCACGTGGTTTACAAAAAGTGCCACGACTGTCGGTAATCCAAATTATGTAGAACACAAGTCGCTTTTTTCATGACAAACCTCCCAACAGGCAGTCAATTTCTCAACCGTGAGCTCGGTCAGATCGAGTTCAATCGGCGTGTTCTTGCCCAGGCTGAAAACAAAGATAATCCCCTTTTGGAGCGGCTTAAATTTCTTTGCATAGTCAGCAGTAATCTCGATGAATTTTTCGAGGTTCGGGTTGCGGGATTGAAGGAGCAAATCAACCTGGATACGCCTGGTTTCGGACCAGACGGCATGGTGCCGCATCAAGTGTTCAGGTTGGTCTCCGAACAGGCCCATTCGCTGGTAGCGCGACAGTATCAGCTATTGAATCAGGACATCCTTCCCGGACTTGCAAACGAGGGCATCCGTTTTCTGCGCCGTAACGCGTGGAACGATGTGCAGCGGGAGTGGATCAAGGCTTTTTTTTTCCGTGAATTGATGCCTGTACTGACCCCGATAGGACTGGATATCTCGCATCCTTTCCCCCGCGTGCTTAATAAGAGCCTGAATTTTGCAGTTGAACTGGAGGGCAAGGATGCTTTTGGGCGTAGTTCCGGAACAGCTATCGTGCAAGCGCCAAGAGTATTGCCGCGCGTAATTACACTGCCAAACGAAATCAGCAAAGATGAGTATGGTTTCGTGTTTTTATCGTCCATCCTGCATGCCCATGTGGGTGAGTTGTTCTCCGGCATGAACGTGCTGGGGTGTTATCAGTTCCGTGCCACCCGCAATAGCGACTTATTTGTGGACGAGGAAGAGGTTAAGAACCTGCGCATCGCCCTGCAAGGCGAACTGCCCCAGCGGCATTTCGGTAACGCCGTACGGCTGGAAGTGGCAGACAATTGTCCTCAGCACATGTCGGACTTCTTGCTGGAGCAGCTTGGCCTTTCCCGTGATGACTTCTATCAAGTGGAAGGACCTGTAAATCTGGTGCGGCTGATCCAGGTGCCGGACCGCATTGAGCGTCCTAACCTGAAATATCCGCCATTCATTCCCGGTCTGCCGGTGACGCTGCAAAAGAGAAAAGTCGTCGATATTTTTCAGATGATCCGTAAGAACGATATCCTTTTGCACCATCCTTATCAATCGTTCCAGCCGGTGATCCATTTCATTCAGCAGGCGGCGATGGATCCCGATGTCGTGGCAATCAAGCAGACGGTGTATCGCACGGGGACGGATTCGTTAGTCATGGCGGCACTGATTGCCGCGGCAAGCAGCGGCAAGGAAGTCACCGTCGTGGTGGAATTGCTGGCACGTTTTGATGAGGAAGCCAATATCAGTTGGGCCAGCCGCCTGGAGGAAGTCGGCGCACACGTGGTGTACGGTGTGGTGGGTCACAAAACTCACGCCAAAATGGCGATGGTGGTACGGCGCGAAGAGGGCAAGCTGCGGCGCTATGTGCACGTGGGAACCGGTAATTATCATCCCAGTACAGCCCGGGTTTATACGGATTTCGGCTTGTTTACCTGCAACGAGGAAGTCTGCACCGATGTGAATGAAGTATTCATGCAACTGACCGGTCTCGGCAAGGCGGGAAAATTAAAGCATCTTTGGCAATCTCCGTTCAGCTTCCATAGCCAGATGCTACTCGCTATCGATAACGAGGTTAAAAACGCCAAAGCCGGAAAGCCGACGCGTATCATCGCCAAAATGAATGCGCTGCTTGAGCCGGAAATCATTAAAGCGCTCTATATTGCTTCAAACGCGGGAGTAAAAATCGATCTAATTGTTCGCGGCGTGTGCGCCTTGCGCCCCGGCATTCCGGGATTATCGGAAAACATCCGGGTGCGTTCGATAATAGGACGTTTCCTTGAACATAGCCGAATTTTCTATTTTCGTGGTGGCGGCGCCCACCTCATATATCTTTCCAGTGCTGACTGGATGGATCGCAATTTTTTTCGCCGTATCGAAATATGCTTTCCTGTTCTGGAGGCGAAACTGAAAAAGCGTGTGCTCACCGAAGGTTTGAATATCTACCTCAAAGACAACAGACAGGCATGGGAAATGGAC
>JBOIFK010000194.1:0-5944 GCA_050741585.1 Nitrosospira sp. | reverse complement strand
GCGCGATACGGGGGGTCGGGCTGCGGATCAGCGCTTGGAGCGGTCTGCGCCAGAGCTGATCCCGCCAGACTTGAACCGAGTAGAAACAGAGTGAGAATTATCGCCTTCATGACTCCTCCAAGTATAGTACGGCTTCATTTTGACAATTGAATTGACAATTGAGTCAGAGGCTCTCTTGCAAGTTGCCCACAGAATTCCAGAATTCCGTTCCCATCATCGCCGTGATACCCTTTACTTTTCGATGCTCGATTGTTGCATCTGAATACCCTTCAATTTCCTGAAACCGCTCTCTGCCTGCACAGTATATGCGATACCATCATGCTTGACGATGAACCCCATGCGGATACCTTGCCACCGTGGGTGCAGCCATCGCTGAAAGCAAAAAAGGGGCGGGGTGCGGTATCGAATCTGCAAGGCCGCTATGAAGTGCTGGCGCGGGAGGATATCGACGACGGCTGGTCGCACCATCCCATGGGGACGGATGCCGGGGCAGATGCCAGTACGGAAGAAGCACATAACACCCCGGCCCTGAAAACACAGGTAATCGAGGAGCGGGCCAAATCCATTTTAAACCGCAACCAGTCTCCCGATGTGCCATTCAGCGTCTCGCTCAACCCCTATCGCGGCTGCGAACACGGCTGTATCTATTGCTTCGCGCGACCCACCCACAGTTACCTCGGCTTGTCGCCGGGGCTGGATTTCGAGAGCAAAATTTTTGCCAAGATCAACGCGCCGGAACTGCTGAGAGATGAATTGGCAAGAAAATCCTACGTGCCGGAACCGATTGCGCTTGGCGTCAATACCGACGCCTACCAGCCGTGCGAGCGTGGCTTGCAGCTGACGCGCCGCGTGCTGGAAGTGCTGCATGCGTGCGAACACCCGGTGGCGCTGATTACGAAGTCTTCGCTGATCGAGCGTGATATCGATCTTCTGGCGGAAATGGCGTCGAGGCGGCAGGCCGCGGTGGCGGTGACCCTTACCACGCTCGATCACGCGGTGGCCCGCACCCTGGAGCCGCGCGCGGCAGCCCCGGCGCGCCGCTTGCGCACGATTCGAACCTTGACCGACGCCGGCATTCCTGTCGGTGTCAGCATCGCGCCGGTAATCCCGTTCGTTACCGAACCTGATCTGGAACGACTCATGACGGCAGCGGCGGAAGCCGGAGCCATCAATGCAAGCTACGTCGTGCTGCGCCTGCCCTGGGAAGTGAGCCCGCTATTCCGGCAGTGGCTGGAAGCGCATTTTCCCGATCGGGCACAACGCGTAATGAACCGGGTGCGGGACATGCGCGGCGGCAAGGACTATGATGCCACCTTCGGCAAACGCATGCATGGCGAAGGCATATGGGCTGACCTGATCCGCCAGCGCTTCGAAAAAGCGGTCATGCGTCTCGGCATCGGCGTGCGCGCCAGCCGCTTCAAGGCATTGGACACGTCGCGCTTCCGACCGCCTGCAGTTGTCTCAACGATGGCTTCAACAGTGAGAATGTCAACCCCCGCCGTCGAGAAAGCGAGGAAAAAATCCACCAAACCAGGCAAGCCGGACGGGCAATTCGAGTTATTTTAGCGACTTGTTCTCAGTCATTCAGGTTGCGCCTGCCAGTCCGCCCGAATCCTCACCAAATTCTCGTATCGATTCGTCAGTACCGATCTCCACGATTATCGCGCCGCTCGTATTCACCTCTGCCATCGCGCCCGATTCCAGCTGATTCCACAGGCACTTGCCTTTGCTTTCACGCTCAATCATTTCCAGTTGCTGCGCGTGGGCTTCCAGTTCATCCGCGCTGGCGGGTAATACGATCAAATGCAGGTCACCCAGGCTGGCGACCGTGTCGACCGCGGGCCAGGTTTCCAGTTCAATCAACAGGCTATCCTGCCCCCGGGTCATGGCGAGATAGACTTCCGCCAGCAGTTCCGCATCCAGTAGCGCGCCGTGCAATGTGCGCCTGGAATTATCGACCTCATAGCGCTCGCACAAAGTATCCAGGTTATTCCTTTTGCCAGGATGCAAATCCTTGGCCATTTTCAGGGTATCGGTGACCGAATGACAATATTCGCTCAATGGCTGCAACTCGGCCAATCCAAGCTCATGATCAAGAAACGCCACGTCAAAAGAGGCGTTATGCATGATGAGCTCCGCTCCATCAAGAAAATCCAGTAATTCAGGCACGATGTCCCCGAATTTCGGCTTATCCTGGAGAAATTCCGTCGTCAACCCATGAACCTGCAATGCACCATCCTCACTCTCCCGTCCGGGATTCAGGTAACGGTGAAAGCGGCGGCCCGTCAGCCTCCGGCTCAGCATTTCCACCGCCGCAATTTCGATAATGCGATGGCCGAGCCTGGGTTCCAGTCCGGTGGTTTCAGTATCAATAAAAATTTGGCGCACGAAATACCTATTTAATCCAATTCAAATTTCTGTCGCTAAAATCTCTTAATTGTTCCGATCTTCCTCTAAAACGCCTCATTTTTTTTATTTACCAATACCGAATTCTCCAATACCGATTGCACGCCGCGATTGGCAAGCTTGTCCGCCTGTTCATTGCCGTCGTGACCGGAATGGCCGCGCACCCAGAACCATTCGATTCGATGGCGTTGCGCCAATTGATCGAGTTCTTTCCAAAGATCGTTATTTTTTACGGGTTTCTTGCCGGCAGTACGCCACTCGCGCTTCTTCCAGGAATGTATCCATTCGCTGATGCCCTTTTGCACATATTGGGAGTCGGTATGCAGCCGTATTTCGCATGGCTGTGTCAGGGCTTCCAGCGCGCGGATGACCGCAAGCAATTCCATGCGGTTATTGGTGGTCAGTTTCTCGCCACCGAACAATTCACGCGAGTGTCCGTTGTATTGCAGCAGTGCCCCCCAACCACCGATACCCGGATTACCCTTGCATGCTCCATCGGTAAATATTTCAACCGGCCCGCCTCGCTTCGCTTTCACCTTCTGTCTCGGCCTGGCGCTATCGTTCCAATCTTCGTCTCGCTGCGCGCGGCCTGCCGGGACTCTTCTCCTGATCTGTCGCCACTGAGCTTTTGCGCGATTGGCGCCATGCCCCGCCTGGCGGCACGCATCTGCTTCCACTCGGGTTTGATGACGCGCATGCCATGCACGCGCTTGACCGCCGTCAGAAAATAGATACCGCCGGAAAACGGCCACCAGCGGTCACCTACAGCCTCCATGAAGCTAAACCGCTTCAACCATTTTTCCTGGCTGAATGGCGGCGAATAGCAGCATAACTGGTCCCTGGTAATTTCGAAATCCAGTAACGTCAGCCAGTCCTTGAGCCGCGGCAACGAGATAAAATTGCCGCGCCAGGGAAATTTATCCTCGATCGAACCGAAAAATCCCCGTACGCCCCAAAGACTGCGGGGATTGAAGCCGCAGACGATGACATGACCTTCGGGCATCAGGACCCGCTGCACCTCGCGCAAAATCTGGTGTGGATTGGCGCTGAATTCGAGCACATGCGGCAGCAGCACCAGATCGATGCTGTTCGTTTCGATCGGCAGGAAGTCAGCGGCAGCCCGCAGCGCAGCACCTTCCTCGATTCCCGCACAGAACTGCAATGGCATCCGATTGGCGCGCAGAAAATCATATTGCGGAAATCCAACCTGCATGGCATTGTAGCCGAACACATCCCCCACGGCCTGGTCGAAATGGTTCTGCTCCCGCTCCAGCAAATACTGGCCCAAGCAGGTTTCAAACCATTCCAGCCTGTTTTTTATTGGCATATGTAATGTCAAACGTCCGAAGATTCAATTATGGACTAATATGAATAACTGTTACTCCATTACTCGTCTTCTGTGATTGCCTGCTCATCGGATTAAAATCTAACTCAACCGCCGCCTATCATGACTATTCCGCATATCGTTGCGATTCGCGCGTTCACCGATAACTATATCTGGGTGATCCGCGACCACTGCCACGCCGCCGTGATCGATCCGGGCGACGCCTCGCCCGTACTGGACTACCTGCAACAGGAAGAACTGAAGCTCGTCGCCATTCTTAATACCCATCACCATAATGACCATGTAGGGGGCAATGCCGCCTTGCTGCGGGAATTTCCGGTGCCGGTTCATGGTCCCGCGAACGAATCCATTCTCACTGTCTCCCATCCTCTCAAGGAATGCGCCAACCATGAGAGCGACGAAGGTAATGCCTATCTTCCGGATTTCTCGCTCACGTTCAGGGTGCTGGACATTCCCGGTCACACCGCCGGACATATTGCGTATTATGGCGCAAACCTGCTGTTTTGTGGTGACACCCTGTTTGCCTGTGGCTGCGGACGGCTATTTGAAGGCACCGCGCAACAAATGCTTAAGTCATTGCAGAAGCTCGCCGATTTGCCCAAGGAAACGGAGATCTATTGCGGTCACGAATACACCCTGAACAATATCCGTTTTGCCAGAGTGGTCGAGCCCGGCAACCAGGCATTGATTGAACGCGAAACAGCCGTCGCAGCATTGCGCAAACAGAACATCCCCACCCTGCCCTCAACAATCGCATTGGAAAAAGCCACCAATCCGTTCCTGCGTTGCGACCACCCGGAAATCATCCGGAATGCCAGCGTGTACGCGGGCAAGCCGCTAACCGATCCCGTCAGCGTATTTGCCGCAATCCGCGACTGGAAGGATCATTTTTAGACGATTTCTCCAGCCTATGGTTTCCTCAATCATTCCGCGAGAGGCCGTGCACACAGGATCACAGGAAAGTTGAAGTGAAAAGCGCGGTTCCTCGATAAGCTCGATTTCAATTCCCCGACCTCGTTATTCCCTTGTTTGATGTGTCATGTTTGTGCTGATATGGATGGTGCACGCTACGCTCTTCTTGGCCCCATGCCAGCAGCCAGTCCGAAATGATTTACGAGCATACTCAAAACAATATGAATGATCGAGCACTTGCGTTGTCATAGGAGTGTGCTTTACTTCATCTAGTGTAGTGAGTCAGAGATATCGTTACATAACCGATTCAAATGAATAAACCGGGAGGGAACGTTAAAAATAACCAGATTTGCGTCAGATAAGGCGCGAGGAGGCGCATCGTGATTCATATGCAACGGCGAGTAACGCAGTATGGCGGCAATCTGGTCATTTTTAAGTAGCGATATCTCTGACTCACTGCACTAGCAAGGGTGCATCAACTGCTGTTGCCAAATATGGTCACAGTCAACTCAATCGCCCGTTGTGAGACAGCGAAGCGGCAGAATATTGCCATTTTCGCTGGACGGACTATTCATCGCAGCGGCACACATGGGAGATTAAGATATATGAATCCACTACAACAGATTCTGCGGTGCGGCCAATCCATCTGGCTGGATTCGATCAGCCGCGATCTCATCAATGGCGGAGAATTACAACGCCTGGTAACCGAAGACGACCTGCGTGGTGTGACCAGCAATCCGACCATTTTCGAACAGGCCATTGCGCACGGAAATAGCTACGACGATGCGCTGCGCGCATTGCTGAAAGCCGATGAGCGGCAAACCGACAAAGCGCTGTTTGAAGCGCTGGCTGTCGCCGATATCCGCATGGCCACCGATATCCTCCGGCCCGTCTACGACGCAACCGACGGTGGGGATGGCTATGTCAGCCTCGAAGTCTCGCCGCATCTCGCCGCCGAAACGGACGCCACCATTGCGGAAGCAAAGCGGCTATGGGACGCGGTACAGCGTCCCAACCTGATGATAAAAATTCCCGCCACGCCGGCAGGCATTCCCGCAATTTCGCAGTCGATCGCCGCGGGAATCAATATCAACGTGACCTTGATGTTCTCGCTTCAGCATTATGCGGATGTGGCACAGGCCTATATCCGCGGACTGAGCGCCAGAGCGGAATTGTCACCAGGGAAAGGCAACCGGTGGCCGGTTTCAGTGGCATCATTTTTTGTCAGCCGGATAGATGGTATTGTCGATCCCCTGCTGGAAAAGGTCGGCACGCCCGCAG
>JBOIFK010000193.1:0-2123 GCA_050741585.1 Nitrosospira sp. | reverse complement strand
GGATACTTGGGCGGCTGTGGCGACGCGAAGTGTGAAGGTGAGAAGTGTGCAGAATTCGGGTAAACCTGCCCTACTTCTTAATTAAACTTAAAACACTTTAGACATAAATAAGTTGACAAAGTATCTTTGTCCGGATAATATACAACCATTGGGCATGTTGATTCCTGTTAACCAAAATGCGAAAGGACGTATTAATCATGGGAACGAGAAACAGCTTTGGTGTTTTACCTGCATTCTTTTCACTGGCGCTGGGCATTGCATTTCCAGGTTCGGGCATTGCCGCTGAAAAAGATTACCCATTGTGCACGGTAGGCGGTTATTTTTCCGGATCGGGCGATAAGTTTTTAAGCGAGCTGGCTAAGAATATCGCACAAAAACGAAATGTCTTTGGCGACCCCATATGTAACGCGGCCTGGAAAAATGGATATAAAACTGGCGAAAATTTCTCAAAGACGGGAAAGGCAAAGAATCATGCGGAAAAATTTGTCTTTCAGCAGGCTGCGGAATTTAAAGCACAGATGGCCAACCCATAACTCTGGAGCATATGTATGGGGAAATCGGGCATCGTAGGCTAGTGAAGCCGATTCCCTCTTGCTATGCGGGTCATTCCTTCTTCATTGCATGGCCGCCAAACTGATTGCGCAGCGCCGATAGCAGTTTGTTCGAGAATGCTTCGGTATCCCGCGACTGCAACCGCTGCAGTAACGCCAGCGTAATGACGGGTGCGGCAACGTCAAGATCGATTGCTTCGGAGACCGTCCAGCGCCCTTCGCCGGAATCGGCCACATACGGTGCGATCCCTTCCAGGCCGGGGTTTTCCGCCAACGCGGCGGCGGTCAGATCGAGCAGCCATGACTGCACCACGCTGCCATCGCGCCAGATCTCGGCGATCTGGTGTAGATCCAGGTCGAACTCCTTCTTGTGGCGCAGGATCGCGAAACCTTCTCCGTATGCCTGCATCATGCCGTATTCGATACCGTTGTGAATCATTTTGGTGAAGTGGCCGGCGCCATTCGGTCCGACGCGCCCCCAGCCTTTATGCGGCGCGGGAGCGAGTGTTTCGAAAATGGGACGCAATCTTTCAACTACATGCTCGTCGCCGCCCACCATGATGCTATAGCCGTTTTCAAGTCCCCAGACGCCGCCGCTTGTGCCCGTATCGACGTAGTGAATCTGTTTCGTTTTCAGCATTTGCGCACGGCATTGCGTATCCTTGTAATTCGAATTGCCGCCATCGATAATCACGTCATCAGCCGAGAGCAATGGGATGAGTGTGGAAATTGTCTCATCCACGGCGGTACCGGCGGGAATCATCAGCCAGAGGATACGCGGCGCTTTCAGTTCGTTGATGAGCGCTTCCAGCGTCGTCACGGGTACAATGCCCTTTTCTTCTGTTTCCTTGATCGCATCCGGGTTGCGGACGAAACCAGCGACGCGGTGACCATTGCGCACCAGCCGTTGCGCCATATTCCCGCCCATGCGTCCGAGGCCGATCATTCCAAGTTCCATTTATCTCTCCATGTTGTTAAAAACATGCCTGCGGCGGCGATTCCGTGCCTTCGACAGGTTCTGTTCCGCCTTCCTGTTAATTACATGCAGGTAACTGGCCTTGATGGGCGTGCTTTACACCACCCGTCCTGCGCAAGCCTTAGGCAGCGTGATTTGCGTGGATATCCTGCCGCTTGGCTTTCAGCGCGGCAAGCAGTTTGTCATAAGATGCCGCAAAAGCAGCCACACCGTCATCCTGCAGTTTCCGGGTGATGGCATCGAGATCGATGTCCAGCTTCTGCAGCATCGCGATGTCGGCTTCCGCCTGCGCAACGTTCTCGGTCAGTGTTTCACGTACGCGGCCGTGATCCCGGAATGCGGCGAGGGTTTTAGGCGGCAGGGTATTGATGGTATCAGGCCCGATTAACTGCTCCACGTAGAGCACGTCCGAATAAGCGGGATTCTTGGTGCCGGTGCTGCCCCATAGGGGACGCTGTATACGTGCGCCTTTGCCACGCAAATCAGCAAACGGATCGCCATGGAACGTTTCGCGGAAGCGCTGATAAGCGAGTTTGGCGTTGGCAATCGCGATTTTGCGGCGAAGGCCGAGTGCTGCGGGCGTGCCGACCTTTTCC
>JBOIFK010000192.1:0-4127 GCA_050741585.1 Nitrosospira sp. | reverse complement strand
ATACTGCGTTGCTCGTCGTTGCATATGAATCACTATGCGCCTCCTCGCGCCTTGTCTGACGCCAATCTGGTCATTTTTAACATTCCCTCCCGGTTTATTCATTTGGATCAGTTAGGTAACGATATCTCTGACTCACTACACTGGCCCCTGTTTGGCCCCTTCATGCAAAGATCGGCTCCGCGTGAATTCGCATGGTTCACCCGGGCAAAAGAATAGTTTGCGCCCGATCCTTTGACGGACCGTGCCGCGCGCATGTATCGCCGTTTATCATTCTCAGACACTTTTTTTCACATTTCCCACTTCGGGTTCTATCGACGCACGGCGGAACTTCGCCCGTGAACGGTTATCTTATCCACATGAAATTTCGTTATTCAACGGCGGTTCTGCTGATACTATTGGCGGCGAATGGGTTCGCTAGCGAACTGCCTAATGAATTGCCTAATCTGGGCGATGTATCGCAGGCCACCATTACTCCGCACCAGGAACGGGAGCTCGGCCTGCAGATCATGTCCGAGATTCGCGCTGACCCCAGCTATATTGACGATGCAGAAGTCGCTGGTTATCTCACCAACCTTGGTACCCGTCTGATCATCAACTCCAACGAGGCCCATCCGGACCAGGAGTTCGAGTTCTTTGCCCTGCGGGATTCCACGATCAATGCGTTTGCGCTGCCCGGCGGCTTTATGGGCTTCAATAGCGGCCTTATTCTAACCGCGCAAAGCGAATCGGAGCTGGCCGGCGTAATGGCGCACGAAATCGCGCACGTTACCCAGAAACATCTCGCACGCATGATCTCCGGCCAAAAATACAGCATGCTGACTTCCCTGGTGGCAGCTGCCGTCGCAATTCTGGCTTCGCGCACAAATCCGCAGGCGGGACAGGCGATCCTGGTTGGCTCACAGGCGCAACAGATTCAGTCGCAACTGGATTTCACTCGCGACCACGAAAAAGAGGCCGATCGCATCGGTCTGAGCATTCTGATGAGTGCCGGTCTTGATCCGCATGGGATGCCGGCATTTTTCGAGAGGCTACAAATAGCCGGACGATTCCACGAAAATGGCGCACCTTCATATCTGCGTACCCACCCCATTACGTATGAGCGTATCGCGGATATCGAAAACCGTATCCACGACGTGCCTTACCGTCAGATTCCCGACAGTCTCGATTTCCAGCTGGTACGAGCCAAGCTGCGTGCTTCACTGGAAAGTCCAAGAGAAGCGGTCGAGCATTTTGAGGCCGTTTTGCGGGATAAACGTTATCGCAATGAATCTGTGGAACGCTACGGTCTGATCAATGCCCTGTTGCGAGATGGAAAGTATGTAAGGGCAGACCAGGAATTAATGCGACTGTACGAAGACTTTCAGGCCGATGCCGATGAGGCTTTGGAGAATCGCCAGGTCGATTCAACTTCCCGGATTACGCATAAGACACCGCTGCCGAGCGCCATGATTGAGGCCCTTGCGGCGCGCGCCAGACTTGCCATGGGGCAGCCCGCGGAGGTTCTCGACATATACAAAACCGGGCCACGAACATCTTCGCGGCGGCGGGCATTAAAATATAGTTCCGCTGGCGCGGATGGAACGGTGGAGAATCACCACCTCGGAGCAACGATCCAGATCACGCGTAAAACACCACGGCCAAGCGCCATGGTTGAGACCCTTGCGGCCCGCGTCAAGCTTGCCTTGGGGGAATCCGCTGAAGCCCTCGACATTTACAGGGCCGCACTGCGAATGTATCCGCAGCACCGGGCATTAATCTATGACTACGCCAGTGCGCTGCTGCGCATCAACAACGTCGATGAGGCGATTAAATTTGTTGACCAGCAATTGCAGTTTACTCCCAACGACACACGTCTTTACCAATTACAGGCACAAAGCTATGGTGCACTGGGGGATATGATGATGCAACACCGCGCACAGGCGGAAATCTACACGCGGCAGGGCAAAGTCCATGCCGCCATCGAACAGCTGCAGATCGCGCTGAGAGATGACAAGGGCGACTTCTACGAGAAATCCAGTACCGAGGCACGCCTTAAGGAGTTGCGTGCGCTGGCCGAGGATAAAAAAGAGAATTAAGGTTCGGCAGCGATATTGATCGCTATCTTCAGGGGAAAGGCGGCAACAGATAATGCCGCCCGGCGGGCTTGGCTCCGGCATCGGTGTCCGCGCGTCGCGGTATGATTTATAAACTCCTCGTACTCAGGTAATATCCGGCTTTCATTTTTCCCGCCTGGCACCGGATGTCCCTCAGCTCCCCCAGTCATTTATGACGCTTATTCTTCGCCCCAGGCTGCTTATCATTATCGTCGCGCTGCTGTTGGCCACCGTTGGCTTGTGGTACTGGAAGACCGGGTCCGAATCCACGCAAGAACGTTACAAGACGCAAGCAGTCGATCGGGGTGACATTGTACAAAATATTTCCGCCAACGGTACGCTCAATCCCGTCGTGCTGGTTAACGTCGGTACCCAGGTATCAGGCACGGTATTCAAGCTGCATGCGGATTTCAACGATGGGGTCAAGGAAGGACAAATACTGGCTGAACTTGATCCATCGCTGTTTCAGGCCCAACTGCAGCAGACGGAAGCCAACGTCGTCAATGCCCGAACCGCGCTGAAACTGGCAAAAAACAAGATGGCCCGCAACCGCACCCTGGTGGAACAGGGCTTTATTTCCCCCGATGCGCTGGACGCGGTCGAACAGCAACTGGAAGCAGCTCGCGCCCAGCTTGCAGTCAGTGAGGCGCAGCTTGCGCGTGATCGTACCAATCTCAACTACAGTGTGATCCGCTCACCTATTTCCGGCGTGGTCATCGCACGCAACGTGGATATTGGCCAGACGGTGGCAGCGAGCTTTCAAACACCTACTTTATTTCAGATCGCCAGGGATTTGCGCCAGATGCAGATCGATACCAGCGTGGCGGAGGCAGACATCGGCCAATTGCATCTCGACCAGCCGGTCAGCTTCACGGTGGATGCTTTCCAGGAGCGCGAGTTTACCGGCACGGTAAAACAAGTGCGTCTCAACCCCACCATCCAGCATAATGTCGTCTCATACAATGTCGTCGTGGCGGTGACCAACGACGACGGAGTGCTGCTGCCCGGCATGACCGCCAATGTGCGCTTCACCGTTAATCAGAAGGAAGACGTATTGAGAGTGCCCAATGCGGCGCTGCGCTATAGGCCAGCCGGAACCGATACGGATAACGTAATGGCGGCCGCCAGGCCGCCGGGTACGCACGTGCTTTATCAGCTGAAAGACGGTGAGTCCGTTCCGACCAATGTCAAAATCGGCATTGCCGACAGCAACTTTACCGAAATCGTCCAGGGTGAAATCAGGGAAGGCGACAAGCTGATCATTCGCGAAATCACCGACAAGGAAAAATCCGGCAGCAAACTCAGGTTCAGAATGTTCTGATGACGTCGCTCCAGCATGCTTCTGGTGAACCGCTGATCAGGGTAGAGAATCTTTGCAAAATCTATAGCCTGGGCGATGGCGTCAATGGGACCGTTAACAGCCAGGTGCTGTTTGATGTCAGCCTCGCCATCGACCGCGGGGAATTCGTTGCTATCATGGGGCATTCCGGTTCCGGCAAATCCACCCTGATGAATATACTCGGCTGCCTCGATACCCCCACCAGCGGATGCTATTGGCTTACCGGACGCGATATCGCGCAGCTTTCAGACGATGAACTTGCGCGCGTGCGCAACCGCAATATCGGTTTCGTATTTCAGGGATTCAACCTGCTGAAACGCATGACCGCCCTGGATAACGTTGCGGCTCCGCTACTCTATGCCGGCGTAAGCCGTTCGGAAAGCCGCAGGCGTGCGCTGGAGCGGTTGCATCAGACCGGGCTGGGGAAATTTGCCTCCTATCAGCCCAGCCAGCTTTCCGGCGGACAGCAGCAGCGCGTCGCCATCAGTCGCGCGCTGGTCAATAACCCACAGCTTATTCTTGCCGACGAGCCTACCGGCAATCTCGACACGCAAACCAGCCGGGAGATCATGACGATTTTCCAGCGGCTCAATCGCGAGCAGGGCATCACGATCGTGCTTGTGACACATGAAGACGACATCGCCGCCTGCACCCGGCGGCTGGTTCGCGTTAAGGACGGGCGCGTGGTGCATGAC
>JBOIFK010000191.1:0-12133 GCA_050741585.1 Nitrosospira sp. | reverse complement strand
GTCGCTGATAGGCGGCTGGATTGAACTGCCGCCGTTCCTGGGCAACCTGCCGCTGTTCTCCGACGTTGTACAGCAATCCTTGCCGCCGACCCGAATTATTCACGATGCAGGCCGTCTCGAGCTGATCCTGGAGCTGTTCGCGGCGGCGGCATCGCTGAGCGGCATTTATGTCGCTTACCTGCTGTTCCTGCGCCATCCGCATTGGCTCGGGATGCTGACGCGGGCGCTATCTCTTGAGCCGCTGCACAGGTTCTTGCGGGCCGGCTGGGGTTTCGATTGGCTTTATGACCGGATGTTCGTGCGTCCGTATCTCTGGCTTGCGCGCGTCGATCAGCACGATGTAATCGACGGCGTTTACGCTTCTGCGGCACGGTTCTGCCTGTTTTTATATCATCGCCTGAGCGCGACACAAACTGGCGAGCTGCGCCGGTATGCCATGGCAATTGCCGCCGGCTCGATTGTTGTTGTGTTCGTCGCGGTGTCCGCATGATTCTCGTCGCATTAATTTTCATCTTCGTCACCGGCGGTTTGCTGGCGTGGGCAGCCGGGCGCTGGCATAAGGATTTGCCAGGCTGGATTGCGCTTGTTACGGTGGTGATCGAATTTGTGCTGGCGACATGGCTTTGGCTTCAGCATGCGAATGTTGCTGCGGCCCCCGCCCACGGGCCCTGGCTGGCTGAAACGACGGCGGCATGGATTCCCCGCTTCGGCGTGAGTTTTCATCTTGCCATGGATGGCCTGAGCCTGCTCCTGATCGTACTCGTCGCTTTCCTCGGTGTTATATCGGTGGCCTGCTCCTGGACTGAAATTCAGGAACGCACAGGATTCTATTACTTCAACCTGCTATGGACGCTCGCGGGTGCCGTCGGCGTATTCCTTGCGCTCGACCTGTTTCTCTTCTTCTTTTTCTGGGAACTGATGCTGGTGCCGATGTACTTCATGATTGCTATCTGGGGGCACAAGAACCGCCGTTACGCATCGATCAAGTTCTTTATCTTCACGCAAGGCAGCGGCTTGCTGATGCTGGTGGCGATCCTGGCGCTGGTATTCGTCAGTTACCGCAGTAGCGGTGTTCTCACCTTCGACTACTTCGACTTGATGGATACCATCATGGAGCCATCCACGGCACTGTGGATCATGCTTGGTTTTTTTATCCCGTTTGCGGTCAAGCTGCCGGTCGTGCCGTTCCACACCTGGCTGCCGGACGCCCATACCGAGGCGCCGACAGGGGGAAGCGTCATCCTCGCCGGCGTGATGTTGAAGACCGGGGCCTACGGGCTCCTTCGCTTCGTTGTCCCGCTGTTTCCCGAGGCCGCGCTGCAATTTACACCTGTGGCGATGACGCTGGGGGCGGCTGGCGTGCTATACGGCGCGTTTCTGGCGTTTGCACAGACCGATCTCAAGCGCTTGGTGGCATATACAAGCGTCAGTCACCTTGGCTTCGTGATGCTCGGCATATTCGCATGGAACCCCTGGTCTCTCAGCGGCACGGCGATGCAAATGGTCGCGCACGGTATCAGCACAGGGGGGTTGTTCGTCATCGCGGGTATTCTGCAGGAACGTACGCATACGCGCGACATGCGCCGTCTCGGCGGGCTGTGGGATATTACGCCACGCCTGGCGGCGATCGGGCTGTTTTTTGCCGTTGCCGCGCTTGGATTGCCGGGAATGGGCAACTTCGTGGGTGAGTTTCTGGTATTGCTGGGATCTTACCGGATCAACATCGCAACCACCATTGCGGCGACACTTGGCCTCGTTGGCAGCGTTGCATATGCGCTTGCCCTGGTCCAGAAGACATTTCACGGGGAGAACACGCATGGCTGGCGGATAGCCGATCTTTCCGCCCGTGAAATGGCGACCCTGGGGGCAATGGCCGCTATTACGGTCTGGCTTGGGCTGTATCCACAACCAGTCCTCGACGCGGCAGCGCCCGCCCTCAATGGCCTGCGAGACATCGCGGCCGGCCAGTACCAAATGGATGCAGAATGACTCTGACGCATTCCGATTTCATGGCCCTGTTGCCGTTGATCATCATTGCGGGAGGTGCGGTGGTGGTGATGCTGGCAGCTGCATTTTACCGCCGCCCGCGCCCGGTAATGGCATTGACGCTATTCGGGCTGATCCTTTCCCTCGCGGCACTGCTGCCGGCGGCGGACTTCGGGCCGCGCCAGATCACGCCATTGCTGATGGTGGACCGCTATGCATTGTTTTACATGGCGCTTGTTTTCGCCGCAACCTTTGTCGTCACGGTGCTGTGCTATCGTTATTTCGGCGGTGATGAAAGCCGCCATGAGTCCCTTTACATTCTGCTCCTGCTGGCCGCGCTGGGCAGCGGGGTGCTCGTGGCGAGCAGCCATTTTGCGTCATTCCTGCTTGGGCTTGAACTGCTCAGCATTTCACTTTTCACGCTGATTGCGTATCCGGGAAATGCCAAGCACCCTCTCGAAGCCGGTATCAAGTATCTGGTCCTGGCTGGTTTGTCTTCCGCTTTCCTGCTATTCGGCATGGCATTGATCTACGCGCAGCTGGGGACAATGCAGTTCGCGAAGATTGGCGCCATGCTTGCCGTTCCCGAGCAGCGGCTCGACGCTTATGGACTCGCCGGGCTTGCGCTGATCGTGGCCGGCGCCGGATTCAAGCTGGCACTGGTGCCATTCCATATGTGGACGCCGGACGTGTATGAGGGTGCGCCCGCGCCGGTGACCGCGTTCATTGCCACCGTTTCGAAAGGCGCCATGTTTGCCATGATATTACGCTACTTCATTGCGTCGGAAGCGCACCAGTCACCATCGATTACGCTGGCGTTGAGTCTGATCGCGGTCGCGACGATCCTGGTTGGAAACCTGCTCGCCTTACGGCAGGATAACGTCAAGCGAATCCTTGCTTATTCCTCGATCGCGCAGCTTGGTTATCTATTGGCTGGGTTTCTGGCGTTCGGCGTGCTGGCGGTCGAGGCGGTGACCTATTACCTGGCCGCTTATTTTGTTACCATGCTGGGCGCCTTCGGCGTTGTAACAGTTTTGTCGAAAGGCGTCCCGGAACGGGACAGTGATGCGCTTACTGATTATACCGGCTTGTTCTGGCGCAGGCCGTGGCTGTCCGGTGTATTCACGGCCATGTTGCTGTCGCTCGCCGGCATCCCGCTGACAATGGGTTTTATCGGCAAGTTCTATGTGCTGGCGGCCGCTGTCGGTGCATCCTTATGGTTGCTTGTTGCCGCGCTGGTGGTCGGTAGCGCGATCGGATTGTTCTATTACCTGCGGATCATCGCCGTGATGTGTGCGCCGGGTGATCTGAAGATGACCGCTGGGCAAGCAATAACACCCATCCTGCCGCTTTCCTTGGGGGAAAGCTTAACGCTGGCGGCGTTAACGCTATTGCTGATATGGCTGGGCGTCTATCCGGCTCTACTCATTCATGTGCTTGAAACACCAGTTGTGCATCTGAGTTGATCGTTGACCTTTCCGGCCTGGTCTGTTGGATTTGGGATCCGGGTACAAGTGAATTAGAGAAGGAGATTGAGAATGAGCAAGCCGGAAAAACCATCCGATCCAGAGATGGTTCCCTGTAAAGTATGCTTCAAGGAGATTCCGATATCCGAGGCAATGAACGAAGAAGCAGTTGACTACGTTTTGCACTTTTGCGGGCTGGAATGCTACGCAAAATGGAAAAAGCAGGAAAAAACACCTAAATAAGGCGAGGAGGCAAACAGAGCGCCCGCATTCATAATCTGAGCGGTTTGACGTAGCCGGTCATTTCAAAATAGCCACGGCCAGCGGGCTCTCCATCGCGGTTAATCGTGACCGCGCCTTCCCAATAGACCGCGCCAACCGATTGCCGCGAGTCGAGTTCCTGATCGTCCTGCAAAGGTGTGAGCAGCCATTTGATTGCGCCGGTTTGAATCTGCATTGATACGGGATAAGTAGCATCGGTGCGTGGTGAGCGCCAGGTACGCTGTGGATCAAACTGCACCTGCTCTGGTGCGAATAGTGTGATGCGGCCGGATGCGTCGCGCAGCGCGGCATACGCCCAGACCTTGTCACCATTTTTACCGCGAATTTGAAATGCCATCAGGGAGGAGCCGTCATCAAGATTGGCGCCAACCCAATCCCATCCGTCGGCATCGGGGTCGAGATACGCCGTTGACCATTCATGGTCGAGCCAAGCGATACCGCTGACAACGATCGGTTTGCCATGACGGGTGATGGTTCCCGTGACCTGTAAATGCGGTTCGCTGTAATAATAGCTGGCTTGTTCCGGTCGTGGCCCCTTGCGTGAAAAGCCGTTATCGCCCTGCAGCATCGGTGGTTGCGAGGGCACCAGTGATAAGTGAAATGCGAAGTCGCGCGCTTTTATGGTGGTCTGATAGCGTCCGTTTTCCTCGCGTACCATGTGCCAATCGTCCAGCTTGACATCGGTATTGCCTTCTTTGGTATAGGCGAGGCCGAAGCCCTCGCGGGCGCTCTTTTGATCGTGCAACAGTTTCCCGGCAGCCGGATCGGATAGCGCCACATGCGCGATAATAAGCTGTTTGGGGGCAAAGCGGCTCGGATTGGCCGGGTCGATTTCAGTTGCGGAGCGAAAAAAAGTGATCTGAAAGCCCAGCGGTCTTTTGTCGGGCGTTTCCAGCCAGCCGGTTACGTACCACCATTCGGTACGAAAGCCCGGATGGGCGCCGAAGTCCTGGGGAAAGGCAAGCGCGACGCCAGGTATCACGGGGGAAAACTGAGTGGGCGGCCGGGGTGAGTCCGCGGAAGCGCACGCAGCAACCAGATTCATCAATAAACCCGTTGCTCTCGCGAAAAGTGAGAGCCGATGATTGCGTTTGCCGGAACAACAAGCTTGGGTAGGGTTAATTTTTAAGACCTGCATCACCAATCCTCCCGTACAGCACGAATTGCGTTGCCCGAGACCGCGTGGCGCCCCGATGCCAGCGCAGTCAGCGCAGCCGATACCAGCAATATCAACGCCACTACCATCAAGCCTTTCCACGGCAGGCTCAACTGCATGGTCCAGTGGAATGACTGAGGATTCACGATGAACACGAGAATCAGGCTGATGCACCAACCGAGCGCAGCCCCGAGTGCGATGCCGAGTGCAGTCAATAAGCCGCCTTCCGCCGCCAGCATACTGAGAATCTGGCGGCGCGTCACGCCAATATGGCGCAATATGCCGAATTCTTTGGTGCGCGCCAATGTTTGTGCCGAGAAGCTCGCTGCGACCCCCAGCAGCCCGATAATAATTGCGACTGCTTCCAGCAAGTAAGTTACCGCAAAACTGCGGTCGAAAATTTTCAAGCTTAATGCGCGGATCTGGCCGGGTTCCGAAAATTCGAGAGCACTGCCGAACGGTAAGCGTTTCATTTCCGCAATCGCTTGCTCAGGCGTCACCCCTGCGTGTAGCCAGAGCGCTGCGTCGTTCACTTGCCGATCGCCGGATAGCGACTGGTAATCCGCCAGCCGCATTTGTATGGCGCCGAATTGCCGCCCATAGTCGCGCCACACGCCGGCGACCACGAAGGCAGGTGAGGAAATCCCTATTGGTAGCGTCACGCGCCTGCCAAGTGTATACCCATACAGATCGACCATTGCTTCCGAGACCCAGATTGGTGTCGCATCCTTTGGGAGCAGGGCGGGCGCGATCGCATCATCCGTCATCGGCAGGGTATCGCCGGGATCGGTGATGTCGATGGACCGGGCGATGAGGGCAACGCTGGGCCGGCTCGGATCAAGCGTCAGCTGCGACGAACGGGAAAAATCAGCGTGGGAGATGCCGGCTGTCGCAGCGAGCGCCGTTATTTCATCCAGCGTGAGGCCACGCATATCGCCGCTTGCTGCAGTCTGCACATATAAATCGGCGGGCAGAATATGCTTCAGCCAATCATCGACCGAAACCCGGAAACTGGTGACCATGATCGCCATCGCAGCGACCAGGCTAAAGCTTGCCAGCACCCCCCCCAAGGCAACAGCAGCCTGGTTGGGCGCGTTGGCCAAGCGGGCCAACGCCAGTGCCGCCATTGTCGGGGTCGCCTTGGAAGTGTGTCGGGTGACCACGATAAATGCTGCGGAGAAAATCAACGCTGACAGGCGCGGCATGAGCGCAATGCCGCCGATTAATAACAATGCCACCGCAAGGTAGCCAAAGACCGGCAAATCAAAAATCGGCGGCAATTGCGTCAGAAGGCATCCTAGTGCCAAGCAAACCAGGGCAGGCCAAGGTGTGGCAAGTTTCGAGAACGCAGCATCCTCGCTTCCCGACTTGAGTGCTGGCGCGGGATTGGCGCTTGCCGCCTCCCAGGCGGGTGCGGCACTGCCCAGCAAGGTAACGCCCACTCCAAGAGTGAAAAAAACTGTGGCCGCAAATGGATCAAAATGCAGATCCGGTTTGATTCCCGGGAAGAATCCGCTTCCCAGGTCTCCCCCGAAAACACTTAATGCCGCCGCTGCTACCGCATAGCCCAGTGCAAGACCGAATAGCGAGCCCATCGTTCCAAGGACCGCTCCTTCCAACAAAATTTGTCCCAGCAGTTGCCGGCGCGTCAGGCCGAGCACGCGTAGCAGCGCAAACTGGTAGCGCCGCCGGATGATCGACAGCACCTGCGTCGAAAATACGAGAAATGCACCGGTGAATAGCGCCACCAGGGCCAGCATGTTCAGGTTGACGCGATATGCACGAGACATATTGGCGACGCGGGCTTCCTGGTCCGCGGTTTCGGTGACGAAGTATTTCTCGCCCAACTCCCGTGCCAGTGCCGCCTTGAACGCGTTGTGATCAATGCCTTCGGCCAATTTCAATTCGATGCGCGATAGTTGGCCGATACGCTGGAAGCGCCATTGTGCCGCGCCGATATCCATTACCGCGAGACGTTGCCCCGCGCGGGTCCGCGCAAGGCCGCCAGCGACCCGTAGCGTGGTGGATTGCGTTCCAACCCGCAGTTGCAATGGATCGCCCCGCTTTACCTTCAGCCATTCCATCGCTGCCGGAGAAAGGAAAATCGCGTCGTCTGCCAGGATGTCGAATAACTGATCCTCAGCCGGAATGCCGATTAGATCCGGGGCGATATTCGCGGCACGAAAAATATCCAATCCCAGAATTTTTAAAGTCGTGTTCTTTCGTTCATCAGGATTGGCGGGAACCACGACATCGAGTTCCAGTACCGGGTTGGCAAGTTCCACATCGCTGCGCTGAGCCAGGGCCGGATAAAGCGATTCGCCGAACGTGGCCTGTGTCCCGCGCACTTGCAGGTCGGACTGGCCGGAGAGGCTTTTGGCGGCAGCGGAAAATTCATTAAAGGCGGCAGTATTGATCAGATGAATTGCAAACCCGAGCGCTACTCCCAGCGCGATTGCAATGATAGCCACGGCAGCTTGCGCCAAATGTGCCGTCCATTCGCCGAATATCAGCCAGCGGGACAGAGTGCTCCCGTTTGTCCACTTTGTCATTGACGTCGACGCGGGTCCGCCGCGTGGAGACCGTCCTTCGTCAGGATCAGCACCCGGTCTGCGGTCGCAGCAGCCGCATGCGAATGGGTGACGATAATGCCTGACGCGCCATTTGCCTTGATTTCCGTGCGCATTAGCATGAGAATATCATGTGCGGTGTCCGGATCGAGATTGCCGGTTGGTTCATCGGCCAGGACCAACTTTGGACTATGCACCAATGCCCGGGCGATGGCGACGCGCTGCAGTTCCCCGCCGGACAGTTGGCGCGGGAAATGCCGTGCCCTGCCCTGCAACCCTACCGCACCCAGCATTTGCTCGGTGCGCTCTTCAGCCTGCGCCCGGGCGGTATCATTCAGCATTAAAGGCAGAGCGACGTTCTGACTCAGTGTCAGATGTGGCAGGATGTGAAACGCCTGGAAGACGAAGCCAAATTCCTTGCGTCGAAGCCGGGTTGCCGCGTCGTCATCCAATGACGACATGGCGATGCCGCCAATCAGTATCTCACCCGTATCTGGCGCATCCAAACCAGCGATTAAATTCAATAGTGTGGATTTACCGACCCCGGACTCGCCCATTACCGCGACATACTCACCCGTACCGAGGATGTAGGAAAGATCGGACAGTACCTGCCGTCCATTTGTATACGCTTTGCCGATATGGCGCAGTTCCAGCATGGCTGATTTCAGTTATCGGGGCCGGCGCGCAGTGCGGTACGAAGCCGTATTCCTCAAGAATGGCTTTTCCAGAACAGCACAACGGGTGGTAAAAACAGGCAATAACGGGAATGGCACTAAAATCATCCGGAAACAAGAATTCCTATTGTAACGGTTTAACCCAGATAATCCATTAGGCGGCTCTGCGAGCCTACGCGAGTGCTGGCGGCCAGTTTGCGGCCATTTTCGCCGCTTGCCCGGCGTCCATAGACCCGCTATGGACGTCTCCCAACCGACAAAACGGTCTCGCAACCTGCCTCGCCATCATCGCATGTCCTAATGGATTATCTGGGTTTAAGCCTTAGCCGTTCAAGTGTCCTGCCTCTGGCTCAGCCACTATCCACATTGCAGCCCGTTGGCAGCCAGGCGGATTTAAAGGAAATTGGCCGCAAAAACGGCGGGTCGGGCCATGTTGGACAATGCTTGGCTTTCAAAATCGCCAGCATGCTCCTTGCCCAGCTACTTTTTTGCTTCGATTCTTGAAATCCGGCGAGCCCCTAGTGTAGTGATTGATCACCGGAAGCGGCGAGGATGGCGACAACCTCTTCGTCCCCGACCTGGGGGAAATCCCTATAGAATTGTCCCACTGCCTGGAAATTGATGGGAGCCGACAGGCACACGACCTGGTCTGCATTGCCACGCACTTTTTCCAGCGTATCAGGCGGCGCAACCGGCACCGCACAGATCAGTTCCGCCGGATTTTTTGCCCGGAGCGCATGCAATGCCGAAATCATGGTGGAGCCGGTAGCCAGCCCATCATCCACCACGATGACCACGCGGGAGGCGGGATCAATGGGTGGGCGCACGGGAGTATATTGAGCGCGGCGCTGCCGTATCGTTTCAAGTTGTGCGGAAACCTCACTTTCGATGTACCTCTCGTTCGCTCCCGCTGTGGTGGCGTAGTCCGCAAGGTAAACCCAACCGCTTTCATCGACTGAGCCAATCGCAAATTCAGGATTGCCGGGTGCGTGCAATTTACGTACAAGCACGACATCCAGCTCGCCATTCAGTGCATCGGCAATGATTTTTGCCATTGGCACGGCACCTCTTGGAATCGCCAGAACCAGCGGACGCTTTGTGCGGTATTCAGAGAGAGCCGCGACAAGCAGTTTGGCCGCGGCAACACGGTTTTCAAAAATCATACCCATCTCCAGCCACACCTGTTGGCTGGTCCGCGCAAATTAAAGAATAAAAAGAATGTTCGTCTGGCGTATCAGCGCCTGCACCATTTCTCAAGCAGTCAGGAATCTCTCGAGGAGGGCTCATGTCGGCATTGCGGCTCGGCATGCAGGTTTTCCTCAGCCGTGATTTACATTTCGCTGGCCGTATCGATTGGCCGGTGCAGAAGTCCTTTCCTTTGTTACCCGGTTAGTTTATCTTGTTCTTTAAAGCACCAGAAGTACGATGGTTTCTTGAGTGGCATGTGCGCGGAATGAGGATGATAAGGCACTTTTCATCTGAAAACCAGTGCCGGACGCGTCACCAAACGCCGGTATTATTGATTCGCGGCGCGTTGTCTTGACTTGAGCCAATACAGGTATCAAGGGGTGGTTTTATTATGAAACCGTGCTGTCCAGTTTTATTCCCCAAGTGACTGCACAACATAAATCATCGGGAGGAAGATCATGAAATCCCTATTGCAAATCACTACACGCGATGTTCCCCATTCTGAAGCACTGGAAAACCACATCCGCCAAAAAGCGGAAAAACTCGAGACATTCTATCCGCATATCATGGGATGCCGGGTGATGGTCGAGATTCCACACAAACACAAGCACCAGGGGCGTGCATTCAACGTCCGCCTCGACATTACCGTGCCGGGCAACGAACTGGTGGTTAACCGCGAAGCGGATGAGGATGTATATGTCGCACTGCGCGACGCATTCAACGCCGCCAAGCGCCAACTCGAAGATTACGGCCGCCGCCAGCGTGGCGACATCAAGACGCATGCACCGGTATTGCATGGCAGGGTGACACGCGTGATTGCGGACGAAAATTACGGTTTCATCGAAACTTCCGAAGGTCACGAGCTATATTTCCATCGTGACAACCTCTCCAACAATAATTTTGACAAATTGGCAGCAGGCAGCGAGGTGCGGTTTCTTGAGGATATCGGCAGCGAGGGCCTCCAGGCGAAACGCGTGAGCACCGGCAAGCATCACGCTGCGGAAGGAGAGGGAGAGCCAGAATGAGTAATGGCATCCTGAATCCGGTGGACAGCTCGCTTTCCACTCATTCTTCAGCCCGGCGTCATCCCGGTGGCTTTTTTCAGCACCTGTCACCATCGTAAGGTGTTGCGATAGCGCGGATTGCACGTTCCTGCGGAAAGTGGCTGTTTGTTTTGTAACGCCCGAGAGGGCTTTTCCCCCAGGCATTGCACGAGTTCGTGTGCGAAAATCAAGGGTTTATATTGTTTTTATTCGCACGACATATTCCCCTTGAGCCAGGCCTCCTTGCTGGCTCTGGTCGAGACGATGAAGGATGAAGATGTGCGTATCGAGGCGGCAATTGTGGGAATGGTGAGCCGCGCCGTAGCGGCCTGGCGTACCGCTGATAATGATCAACACGATTTCTGTGAATAGCGATAGTCCTGCATGATCGTCACCCTTGGCTCTGGAGACGCCCTGATTCTCGTGGATGTGCAGAACGATTTCTTGCCGGGGGGCAGTCTTGCCGTGCCCATGGGAAACGAGATCATCCCGACACTTGATCGCTACATTGCGCTCTTTCATGCGCATGATCTGCGTATTTTCGCTACCCGCGATTGGCATCCCCCTGATCATTCTTCTTTCCTGGAACATGGAGGCAGGTGGCCGTCGCACTGCATTGCAACCACACCAGGTGCTGAGTTCCCCGCCAGCCTTGAACTTCCTTCCGATACTTGCATCATTTCCAAGGCGACCAAGCGGGAGAAAGACGCCTACTCCGGTTTTGACGATACCCAGCTTGATACGTTGTTGAAGTCGTCCGGTATCTGTCGTGTGTTTATCGGTGGACTCGCTACAGAATATTGTGTGCTCAATACCGTAAAGGATGCTTTGCAATATGATTACGTCACTTTTGTACTTGAGGATGCCGTACGTGCAATCAATATAAATCCGGATGATGACCGGCACGCGTTTGAAGAAATGGCGCGTCGCGGCGCAACCCCCATCCACCTCGGGTCGCTCGTCGCATGAATCCGCTTTCCAGCCCTCTGTTGACTGACCATTATCAGCTTATGATGTTGCAGAGCTACCTGGAGCAAGGCATGGAAGAGAGCGCTGTGTTTGAGTTCTTTGTCCGCAAGCTACCGGCAGGGCGAAATTTTATGGTTGCGGCTGGGCTGGAGCAGGTCCTCGATTTTCTCGAAAACCTGAAATTTTCACCGGAAGAGTTGGCTTGGCTTGCTCCGCGTATTCGGCCCTCTCTTACCGCTTACCTCGAGCAATTTCATTTTGATGGCGACGTTCATGCCATGCCGGAAGGAACCATATTTTTCCCGGATCAGCCTATCCTGCGGATAACCGCCGCGCTGCCACAAGCTCAACTGGTTGAATCACGAATCATGAATCTGCTGCATTTCGAAACGTTGATCGCTTCCAAGGCTGCACGCTTCGTGATGGTGGCGCCCGGCAAATTGCTGGTGGATTTCGGCATGCGCCGTGCACATGGGGCGGAGGCCGGGCTACTTGCGGCGCGGGCGAGTTATCTGGCGGGATTCTCCGGCACTGCTACCGTCCTGGCTGGGGCCCTGTATGGCGTCCCGTTGTTTGGCACCATGGCTCACTCCTACATCCAGGCGCACGAGGATGAAGCCGCCGCTTTCGAGCATTTCGCACGTTGCCATCCAGATAGCGCGGTTCTACTGATCGACACTTATGATACGGAGGCCGCTGCAGCCAAGGTCGTTGCTTTGAGCCGCCGCCTTCATGCCGACGGCATCAGTATCAAGGGGGTGCGGCTGGATAGCGGCGATCTTGGAGCGCATGCCCGGTG
>JBOIFK010000190.1:0-5829 GCA_050741585.1 Nitrosospira sp. | reverse complement strand
CCTGGCCTATGTGCCGCGCGCCGGCGACCAGTTGACCTCGCTGAGGCTGAGTAATGCGGCGCTTAAACCGGAACAGTTCACGAATTTGGAGCTGGGCGCCAAGTGGGATGTCCGTCCCGATCTGGCGCTTACCGCGGCGTTGTATCAACTGGACCGCAGCAATGTGATCGCACCCGTTCCCGGTGATCCCAGCCAAACCATGCTGGTCGACGGCCAGCGCGCCAGGGGAGCTGAAGTCGGTTTGATCGGACGCATCACCCCGCAATGGAGCGTCATGGGCGGCTACGCTTATACGGATGCCGAGATCACGCGCGCAATAACCGGCGCAAACGCCGGCGCAGTCGTGGCGCAAGTTCCCAAGCATACGGTCTCGGCGTGGAATCGCTATGACTTTTCGCCGGTGCTGGGCGGCGGGCTGGGCGTGGTTCATCGCAGCAGCATGTACGCCTCGCTTGACAATACCGTGCTACTTCCGGGTTATACGCGGCTGGATGCGGCAATTTTCCTCAAGCTCACCAAGGTCTTGCGCGTCCAGGCGAATCTTGAAAATATAGCCGATGTCGACTACGTTGCGGCCGCTCACAACAACAACAACATATTGCCCGGTGCGCCGCGCATCTATCGCGTGACGGTCATCGCAAATTTCTAGGTTGCAAGATGGATAAAAAACGAAGAGTAGCCCATCAAAAATACCCGGATCACTAAGCAAGTAACGGCGTTTGTCGAGATGGAAAAATAGGCCGAATCGCTTTGCCAAGGTGCCAGCGCGTCAGGGTATTGTTACTTTCCCCCGTGCTCATCGATAAGCGCCAGTAATTGTTTAAAATCAATTGGCTTTGTCAGATGAACGTCAAATCCGGCCTCCTTTGCGAGCATCTTGTCCTTTTCCTGCCCCCATCCGGTCGCTGCAAACAAGTGCATATTCGCGCCCCATGGGGCGGCACGGATTTCACGCGCGACTTCATAGCCATCGAGATGGGGCATGCCAATATCCAGCAGCGCGATGTCCGGCATAAATCGCGCTGCCTCTTCCAGGGCCGCGCGGCCATCGTGAACGGCCCTTGTCTCATGCCCGTCGCGTTGCAACAGCATGGAAATTGCAGTTGCTGCCGCAGCATTGTCGTCCGCGACGAGAATCCGGTACCTCGCCTTGGCGTGAGATGCAGGATCCGGACGCGTCTGTGGGACAGTCGGCGCTGGGGACGCTGTCGATGCGGACGCACGCAAGGTAACCTCTTCCGGCATCGCCAGGGGCAGGCCAACGTGGAAAGAACTGCCCTGCCCTAGTCCCTCACTCTCGACACGAACCCAGCCGCCATGCAACTCGGCAATCGCACGCACCAGGGCAAGCCCGATGCCCAGCCCCGCCGCGGTTCGGCCACGTTTAGTCTTCGCCTGCGAGAACATGCCGAATATTTCCTCGGTATACGACCGTTCAATACCGATGCCGTTGTCCGCGACACTGACCACGACATTTTCAGCGCTGGTCTCGACATCCAGGGTGATTCTGCCCCCCGAGTCGGTGTACTTGGCTGCATTGGATAGCAAATTGGAAAAAATCTGCGTCAGCCGTATCGGGTCGCCATAAATCATGACGGATAAAGGTGGCTTTGTTACCGACAATGTATGGCTGGCCGCGTCGATGAGGGGTTGCGCGGTTTCCAGCGCGGAGTCAATGACCGAAGCAAGCGTCACGCTCTGCCTGTGAAGCGTCATTCGTCCCAGCGTCAGGCGGGAAACATCCAAGAGATCGTCCAGCAGGGTCTTCATCGCCTTGCATTGGCGCTGAACCACCTGCGCCGCGAATTCGCGTTGCCTGCCGTCGAGCCCCGATGATTGCAGCAACTGCGCCGAGCTATCGATGGCCGCGATGGGATTGCGCAATTCATGTGAGAGTGTCGCAATAAACTCATCCTTGCGCCGATCGGCATCCTGCATCCGCCCGGCGACAAGCAGGCGCTCGATAAAATCGGCCGCCTGCCGCGCATATAAATCGAGTATTCTCAATTCGCGTTCGGCAGATACATGGGGGGATCGAAAATGCGTGGACAGCATGCCGAGCGGCTTTCCATCGCGGCTGAACAAGGGCGTGGACTGGACGGCCCGGTAACCCGCCTGATTGGCGACAGCACGATGAATTGCATAGCGCTCATCGATCTGGACATCCTCGATCACCAACCGCTGCTGACTGGAAAGTGCGCGCGAGGATGCGGCATCTCCCTCCGCATCGACCGTTCTGAAATGATCCAGAAAATCCTGTTTAAATCCCTGGTGGGCGGCGATGACCAAAGAGTTATCGGCGGGATAGTACAACTGGATAATTCCCATATCGGTCCCGAGCAAAACAACGGCTGCTTCCAGGATTTCTTTCAGTGCAGACGGTAAATCTGAAGTATTCACCAGGCGCGAGCTGAGCTCATGCAGGCGATTCAGCGACGAAAGTTCGGCTTCGAGCCGATATTGCGTCTTCCGCAGGGCTTCCTCGATCCGCTCGCGCTCCGAAATCTGGTCCCGAAGCGCCCTGTTCGCCAACGACAATGCCCTTGTGCGCTCATCCACCCGTTTTTCAAGAAAGTCGCGGGCATTCATGCCCTTATCCATGGAACGGGTGAATTGATAGGCCGCCGAGGCAAAGCGCGACAGGCTCATCATCACACGGACATCTTCCTTGTCGAATTTGTGCTGCGGGGAGTGCGCAACCACCCATATCGTGCCAACCGGTTTTTTCCCGTCATGGAAAGGCAGGAGCAAAACCTCCTCGACAGGCGGTTCTATATGCTGTGGAAGATCGAATAGGTTGGACGGCTTTTCGAATAGAATGGGCGAATCCCGCTCTATCACTACCCCACACGGGCTGGTGGCCCGCAGCATCGAAGAGCCCAGATGCTTTGCCAGCAATCCCGCGCAGGCATCCCAGCGGAATGATTTTCCATCGGGCTCGAGAATACTGATGCCGGCGGATTCGGCGCGGCATAACTCAAGAGCGATCTCCGTCAGTTTCTGTAAGAGATTGCGGGGATGGTCTGCAAGCGCATTGACAAGGACGACAAGCGCATGATTTTCAGCCTCAAAATCCTCAGCGCGAGACGGCCGCTTCAGCAACGCCTCGATCCCGGGGAATTTCTCCAGGGGAGGATGCGGTAAGCGAATAAGATCGTCGTTAGTCAATTGTCACCTCCTGGCCCGAATACCGTCTTTCTGAAAATGTTATCGTTTGAAAGATCGCCCCCTTTATCTTGTAATGGTTTTTTTATATGCTTAATCCCGACGCATTTCTGTGCGACAACGCTCATAGATAAAAGCTTTTATCTGAAGACAGGGACTGGCGAAGGGACTTCTGGAATCGGCTGGCGCCAGCGTTGACAGCCAGCAGGGGCGTCGGCGATGTATACCCTGGTGGAAGGCGGCCTACCGACCAGCAATGCATGTGGTCCTTATTGCGGAATGAACCGGGCGAATGCCCGGAGCAGCCACCGTCGTGCCAAGTTTGACAACTGGCGGGGAATCGAGGGATAGGATATCGAACGGCCCGTCTTTTTTACAAACGGCTGAAAAGACGCCTGGGCATGGATCTGATCGACGTCTGTATTCGGAATGGAACCGGAATGCGGAAGTCAGCGCGGCGCATCATCCGGTTAGTGTAGTGAAGCCATTAATCGTTTTTGAGCTTGATCTGATTAATGACTATTTTGGTCCCATCCACAGAGCGTGAAATTGAAATCGCCTGGTCTATCTCAGCTTGGCGTTCAGCTGTTCCGCGGAGCACGACGACACCATCCTGGTCCGTATCGACATCGACATTCATCGCGCTAACATGCTTGTCAGCGGCCATCTTTGCCCTTATTTTCGTGGTTATCGCCGAGTCCTTGATGAGTTCTCCGGTGCTTGAATGGTGTCCATTCTTATTCCCGGAATAACCGGCGGTAGGTGTCAGCAACAGGCCGAGTACAAAACAGCTTGCCGCAAGTTTGATCGTTTTCATGATTCATCCTCAGAAGGATTGATTGAGAAGGTTCCATGGTCACACGCACCGGCGAGGCTGTATGTTCGCTTGATTACGTAAATCCAACTCAGGTCAGTTGGACCGTCAAGCGGCTTTGACATCCTGTTTGATCGATGGCACTTAAATGAACGGGCATGCGGAGAACAATCGGAATCGGCCCCACACTTTTCTGGCTGTTGGTAAATCAAAGCAGCGGCCTGGGCCGTGCGGCAACTGGTGATGAGTCCGGGACAGCGTGTGATCTATCCACAGCGTGGATACGACTTGATGAATTCGCGCCACGTATGTGCGCCGAATGATTGCTGGCAACCATGAGTCGCGCTGAGTTAGCTGGCAGCGCAATTTATATCCTGCGGCTACAACCGCGCGAGGGGTCGGTAATCAACTGAAACAGCTACAAAATCACCTGCCCCTGGCGGCTACTCCAGACATGGATCGCCCTGCTCTCTCTCAGGAAATAGCCGAAAGTTGATCCGATTTTCTAACAGCACTTACCACCACAACCCCTTTTCCGGATACGAGACATGGTTCTCGGTTTCCGCCGTGGCCATTCCAGTATTACGAACATCGGCGAATTGCGCCAACCCCGCTGTGACTTGTTCATCCACCCATTGCACGAACATCGGGTGCGGTGCAAACCCGCTGCCCAGATCAAATTCCAGCCCGGACAAGAACTTTTTCTCCGGGCCTTCTCCCGTGGTTCGGGCCGGAATTACAATGGCTCTTCCACCGTGGGTTTTTGCCTCTTCAACCATGGCGCGAACTTTTTCGATCCAGGGGGCGCGCTTGTCGGGCCAATCTTCACGCCAGGTAGCCACCTTGATTGCCCGGAATTCGCTGGCGGTGCCATTAGCCTTTTGCATATGCTCTGCGATTTCTTCCAGCTTCCTGTTCCACTGTTCGTTCTGGTGGTCGCTGCCGGAACCGTGTGCGACCAGGATAACGGTATCGTGCGCCGGGTTTTTTGATAGCGTACGTGCCCGGTCAAGCAAAGCGGCCGCGAACAGCGGGCTGGAACCAAGGCCGCCCACCGTTTGAATCGGCAGGCTGGTGCGAATACGAGGTGCCGGAACAGCGGCGGCAACTCCATGTCCGTGTCCGTGCCCATGCCCGGCATGAATATCGGATGCACCCTGCGCCGTGCTTTCTATATCCAGCCCGGCCATACGTTCGATACTCTTGCGAAAGCTATCTTCCATGGCAAACACGCGCACGATTACCGCTGCTTTTGCGCCGCGCTGCTCCAGCTTGCGGATCGCGCGTTCGATAGTCGCCTGATCCGCCATGGAAAATGCAAACTCGATTTTATACCGTTTCATCAGCGGCTGGACCGACTCGCGCATGGTCTCGTTCCAATTAAAATCGGAACCGTGGGATAAAAATACGACACCGATGTCTTCTCTGGCAAGTGGTTGGCTCCGATTTGCTTCGCGTTGCATCCAGGTTGCCAGATTCCCCCTAGCCACGTTTGTATCCGGCCGGCTATCCGCATTGTCATCGGCCAGGAGTTCAGCGCCGGAAGGCAGCAGCCGCTTCAGCCCCGCATCGAAAGACATCATGCTGTCGAATTTGGGACCGAAATGAAACGGCACCACGATAGTTTTGCGGGCGCCGCTTCCGGCAGCGTCAGCCAGCCCTTGTTTTAACCGGGCGGTGCGCTCCTCCGCATCGTCATCTTTTTTTTCACGACCAATCAATATGTTGATTGATGGAAAACCAAAGCCGGCGGCTGCTTTCTCTGCAAGGTGTTTCCAGTCAGCCTTCATCTTCTGCTCGCTATCGTTACCGAGCGCACCGTAGCCGACAACCACCACGCCGGTTTCCGC
>JBOIFK010000189.1:0-3153 GCA_050741585.1 Nitrosospira sp. | reverse complement strand
GTCTACGTCAGGTTTTAAGTGTCCCAAGTGTCGTATGCCTTTTTTTCAACCAGCGCATTGACCATTAGCGCGAGAGGCTGAAAAAATCGTTTTCAGCCTCCGCCCTCAGACAATATCTCCCTCCACATAGAACCACTGCCCCGCATCGCGCACGAAGCGACTGATTTCGTGCAAACGATGCGCGCGGCCACCCACCTTGTAGCGCGCCACGAATTCCACCACCGCATGATCCGGCGCCGGCTGTTCATTGCGCCTCACCTCCAGCCCCAGCCATTTGCGCGGTTCGCCCCCCAGCTCCAGTGACGCCGGGCGGGTGCGGTGATGCCAGGTTGCCAGCAGATAATCCTCACGGCCGAGCGCGTATGCAGTGTAGCGTGAACGCATCAATGCCTCCGCAGTGGGGGCCACTTCGCCATCCTCCAGGTAGCGGCGGCAGCAGCCGGCGTAGTCTTTACCGATGCCTTCAGGAGGTGGAGACCGCCACGTTTTCTTTGTCATCTCCATACCGCCACAGGGGCAGCGCATCGTTTTCATATTCCTGTTCATAAATCTGAAAGCCCCGGTTGCACTTTCTTGTTCTTTCGATAGCCGCAACATGGGAGAAGAATTGTTAGCCGCAGCTCAATTGTAGCCATTCCTTTTTCGTTTTTTGCGCTAACTTTAATCCGGGTTGGCGACCAACGATACGACAGGATGTTCGTTGATCGATCACTTGCCCGGGCGCAACTGACTGATGGATCGGCCAATCCTGCGGCGGAGGAGGGTGCGCAGCGTCACCCCATTTGCATAGCCAACCTGGACGGCAATCAGATCGATGCTGTCATTGCTTGTTTGCAGGAGGTGTACCGCCCGCTCGACACGCAGGTCCTGGAAATAGGAAAGTGGCGTCTTGCCCAGCACGTTCTTCAAGCGGCGGGCGAGAGTTCTCTCGCTGGTGCCGGTTGCGTTGGCTGCTGCGCTCAGCGAGAAACCATCAGTTAGTCGTTGCCGTGCCCATTGTTCAAACCGCTCGATCAGCGGATCCGTATGCATGAGGTGGTCGGGAATCATGAAAACCGCCTGCGACGGACGCGGATCAATCACAAGAAAACGCGCCGTCAATGCTGCCAGTGCCGGGCTGCTGCGCCTCACCAGCCATAGCGCCAGGTCAATATGCGCCAGTGCCGCTCCTGCAGTAACGAAACGGGATGAACCCACGACCATGCGCGATTCTTCCAGCATGACGCCAGGGTAACGCTCGCGGAACAGCGGCGCCAGCCACCATGAGGTGGTCGCGCTCTGACCGTCCAGCAGCGACGTGTCCGCAAGGACAAAGGTCCCGGTGCAGGCGGCACTCACCAGGGCTCCGGCATTCGACCATTCCCGCAGCCGCTCTCCCGCCTCCGCCACGTCACGCCGTTCAAGCGCCATCCGCAGCGTTTCTGGCATTTTTGCCCCAAGCGCGGGAATCAGCACAATATCGGGTGGCGTGAGTTGCGCTGCCGGTTCAACCGGCATCGACAGCCCCTGGCCGGTACGCACCTGGGGACGGACGCCAACGACCGTCACCTCGAAACGGACCGCAGGCATCCCGGCTGGCGCTGCCAGGTCATTGGCGATACTGAAGGTATCGAGAATGGTGGATAAACCGGTATCGAAAACGCCATCAAGAGCAAGGACGTAGATACGCATGGCAGAAATTATATCATAATTGTCAATCCTGCCACTTGCTGGGGAGGCAGTTCATCACTTACAGTCTGGATTCGTCGCTCAACTTCAGAAAGGAGATTCATCATGGTAAAAGTTGCCCTGTTTGTACGCTTGCAAGCCAAACCCGGGAAAGAAACGGTTGTTGCCAATTTCCTTGAAAGCGCCCTCGCCATGGCGAATGAGGAAGCCGCCACGCCGGTCTGGTTCGCGCTACGGCTGGGGCCATCGACTTTCGGTATTTTTGACGCCTTTGCGGACGAAGCGGGACGCTCGGCGCATCTGGCTGGCCCGATCGCAGCGGCGCTGATGGCCAACGCCGCCGAGTTGCTGGCCGCACCGCCGCAGATCGAGCATGTGGATGTGCTCGCTGCCAAGTTGCCGCACTGAGAACCGCTTCCCATAGGTCCTTCTGGGCCAGGAAGACATACGCAAAGCTAAAAGCAAAAAAGCCACAAAGGGACACCCGTCCCTCTGTGGCTCGGGCCGCCCTTCGATCAAGTAGTCTTGCGGCGCGCGATAAAACCCATCAATCCCAAACCGGCCAAAAGCATGGCGTAGGTTTCGGGCTCAGGCACGACCGTAGCAATTGCGCCGACGGTGAAGCCATAATAACTTTCACTGTTAGGCGTTGTAAATGAAATGTCGGTATACGTGCCAGTGAACTGCAGCAGTCCATTGCCTTCCCGCCCGGTAATGGAATCTCCACTTTGCGTGAGCGAGCCGCCGCCCCAATATCCGGCGCCCTGGCTCGCGATAACGAAAGAGGGATCATCCAGGAAATTAAACGTAACAGGCGTGCTCACCCGGCCAACGCTATAAACGGCGATCAAGGGATCAACCACCGGCTGTGAGAAATGCAGATTGTTCACTTCGGAAGTGCCGCCGACCATGTGGATTGCTCCGTTTGATCCGGGTGTATTCGTGACTTCCGGACTGGTAAAGGACGCCGGCACGGCATTGAAGTAGCTGGCATTCGTATCAATCGAATTCCATTGTCCGGTATAGGTGACGTTGACGGGGCTGCCGTTCTGGGTGAATGTTGCGTTGGCTCCCGACCACACGGCCCAGCTTGCTGTGTCGTCCGCCATTGCCGCGCCGGCACTGAAAGACAATGCGGTTATCAACGCTAATTTCTTTTTCATGTCCATATCCTTATATTTACATTGTAAAGACTGATGTTTTTACCCTGGCCAAGGGGGCTAATATAAAGAGTTCGTAGACTTCATCCTAAGTTTGATAATGGAGACAGCAATTTGCACTCTAGCCTGATTTTTAGGAAATGATAATGAACCGAATGGACTAGCCGAACGGACTATCCGAGGCAGATCACGGTGGCTTTTTTCGCTTCGATTCTTCAAATCCGGCAGGCTGCCAGCCGTTACCGTTACCTTCCGGCAGCACAGAAAAAGAGAGGATGTTTTTCAGAATCGTGACGTTATAGTTTAAAATGCAGCTCTCAATTAA
>JBOIFK010000188.1:0-7277 GCA_050741585.1 Nitrosospira sp. | reverse complement strand
TCTTCGTATATGTGCCTAGGGACATAAAAAGCGCAGGGGAGGCCCCTGTTCGTTGTGATCAAGTTGGAATCAGGACGGAATCATCGCGCGCTTACTGTCTGGATTTCCACAGCGCCAGTAAGAGAACGTCGTGGAAAATACGCTATGAAAGAGGGGGGCGTATTGATCGAATTTTTAAATACGCGGGCTATAAAAACAAGTATTCATCGTTAGATTCCTGGGTGGTGTTCAATACTGATGCCTCCAGTCCGTACGGTTCGGTTTTGTTTGCTTCGCCCGCAGCGGAGCAGGCGCTTCGCGGCAGCGGAGGCAGTGATGAAAGCTTCACCAGCGTTGCTCCTGCCCAGGAGGCTGAGTAGCGATAACTTAATAGTCGCGGGCACGGAAGATTGCATCGACGGAAACCCCATATTAACGCTAAACAACTGGAGAGACTCCACGCCATTCTGATGAAAATATTTCTTATTGCCCTTATGTTATTTACCTATGCTGGATAGGCTGACTCCATCAAGCGCATTCCCCAGGTGAAGCGCTATACCATAGAACAGTTCATGGCAACGACTTCCATGTTGGGAGCCTCGTTCAGCGCCGATGGGAAGCGAATTCTTTTCAGCAGTAACGCGTCCGGTATTTTCAACGCCTATACGATACCGGTGGACGGAGGCACGCCAGAGCCGCTGACCCGATCCGTGGTGGAGAGCACTTTTTCCGTCAGCTTCTTTCCTCATGATGATCGGGTTCTTTTTACGCGGGATCGGGGGGGAGATGAAAATAATCATCTCTTTCTGCGAGAAATGGACGGCACGGAAAAGGATTTGACCCCGGGAACCGGGCTTAAGGCCCAATTCATGGGATGGCGCACGGATGGAAGCGCTTTTTTCGTTTCCAGCAACGAGCGTGATTCCAAATTCTTTGATCTCTACCGCTACGATTCCCAAACTTATGTCCGGACTTTACTTTACAGGAACGAGAAAGGATTCGACCTGGGAGCCATCAGTCGCGACGAGCGATGGATTGCACTAAACAAATCGAATACCGCGTCCGACAGCGATATCTATCTGTTTGATGTCGCCCAGCAGGAGCTTAAGCACCTGACTCGCCATGAGGGTGTCATCAATTGTCGTGCGGAAACCTTCGATCCGGCATCTCAAAAGCTATTTTTACTCACCAATGAGGGAAGCGAGTTCAAGCGCCTGTGCACCTACGATTTAATTACGGGTACCATCAGGGATCAGGAAAGCGCCGACTGGGATATAACGAATACTTATTTTTCCAGGGATGGGCGATTCCGGGTGACGGGCATTAACCAGGACGGGAGTATCGTGATCCGGGTTGTGGAGGGAGAGGGCGTCGGCGAGAAGCCGGTCACGCTACCCACGCTGCCGGAGGGAGAAATTCGAGGCGTCACCTTCTCGGAAACCGGCGCCCGCATGGCCTTCTACGTCAATGGCGACCGTTCTCCCGACAACCTTTTCATCTATGATTTCAGCACCCGGCAGATCAGGCAGCTCACCCAAAGCCTGAGCCGGGAAATCGATCCATCGGATCTGGTGGATGCGGAAGTGGTCCGGTTCCGGTCGTTCGACGGAATGGTGATTCCTTCCATCTATTACAAACCGCACGACGCTTCCGTCACCAACAAAGTGCCTGCTCTTGTTTATGTCCATGGCGGGCCGGGCGGTCAAACCATGCGCGGTTATAACGCGCAGATCCAGTATCTCGTGAACCATGGCTATGCCGTATTGGGGATCAATAATCGCGGCAGTTCGGGGTATGGCAAGACTTTCTTTGCCGCCGCTAACCGCAAGCACGGACGCGAACCGTTGTGGGATTGCGTGGAGGCCAAGACCTATCTTGCCAGTCTCGATTACATCAACCACGAGAGAATCGGCATTATGGGCGCCAGCTATGGCGGTTATATGACATTGGCCGCGTTGGCGTTTCGTCCCGAGACCTTCAAAGTGGGTGTGGATATTTTTGGCGTCAGCAACTGGCTACGCACGCTGGAGAGCATCCCTCCCTATTGGGAATCGGTCCGCAAAGCGATTTACCATGAAATTGGCGATCCGGTGAAGGATATCGACGTCCTAGTCGCCACTTCGCCTCTCTTTCATGCCAAGGAAATACGAAAACCGCTTCTGGTGGTTCAGGGCGCCAATGATCCTCGTGTGACCAAGGCTGAGAGTGATGAGATCGTGGAAGCCGTCAAGAAACATAACATTCCGGTGGAGTATGTCGTCTTTTCCGATGAGGGCCACAGCTTTACGAAGAAGAAAAATCAGATCGAGGCCAATCGCCGGATCCTGGGGTTCCTGGATAAATATCTGAAAGGTAACGAGGTAGAAAAAGAGGCCGGGCAGAATGCTACTCATTAACTTCGTCAAGCGCGCACGTTACGGATGCCCGTCGCTATCGGAGCCCGTACCTTGGGTCAAAAAACTCGCGTATCAGAAAATCTTCCAGCCCCTTACTGTCTTCCTCGCGTGCAGACAGGACGACTACGGTGCCGAGACGGTACGATTCCCAATTAAAATCCCCTTTCTGATACTGGCGAATCAGTTCGATCATTTTCCGGGCGACGGCGCGATGTATGTCGCCATCCGGACCGGCATGGACTTCAACCACTTCGCGCCGGGGATTGCTAACGTCCGTTCTCCAGGCGCGAAACAGGAATTCGGCGGTACGCGGCCCCATTCTGGTGATTTGGAATATTCCGCTCGTGCCGGGTTCCCGAAGATTGCGTCTGACATTCGCCATTCTGAGATCTTCCTCCGAAGGCTCGGGTTCCATATTCTTTGGTGCCGAGGGCTCATCTTCAAAAATTCCCCCCGCGGTACGGCGCTCTTTGGCTTCTTTCATATATTCCGCCAGGTCTTTTGGCGGTTCCGGTTTGGGCGCCGGTGTTTGATCTTCCCGGGATGCTTTCTTGGGAGCCTCTTTTTCAGGCTGGCGCTCCGCCGGCTTTGCTTTTTCGGCACCCAGGCGGGGCTGAGGCCTGGGCCGAGGTGGCGGCTTGGGGGCTGGCTGCGGAATCGGCGCTGCTTTTTGCTCCACTTTTTCTTCGGGTAATTCGACAAAGCTTGCCTCGATTGGAGGCGAAGTGACGGGCTTCACCTCGGGAGAAGTCAGAAAGAATCCAAATCCCCAGATAATGAGCAGCCAGAGGAGGGCCGCCAGTGGCAACGGCCACCAGACTCGAACCTCCTTCGCCTTGGAATACCGCATGCGGATGGCGTTATTTATGTTTTACCGCGATCATAAAGTGCTGCGCACCGGCGGAGCGGGCGCGCAACATCGCCTGTACGACAATCCCCTGGGGGGCGTCGTTATCGGCCGATACGATCAGTTTCTGTTCTGAATCCTTAAGTAGCGGTTTGAGCGTGTCGGCCAGCGTCTCCAATGTGACGGGGATGCGGTTAATGAAGATTTGGCTATCGTTTGTCAGCGTCAGGGTCACGGGGGTTTTAGTATTGAGTTTCTCGGCTGATCCTTGGGGCAGGTTTACCTGCAAGGAGTCCAGGTTTTGCAGTGACAATGAAGACAGCATGAATGTTGCAAGCAGGAAAAACATCACGTCGATCATCGGGATAATTTCGATCCGTCCTTTGCGAACCATTCTGGATTTACGCAGTTTCATGGTTTGCCGCCCTCCTGGTCCAGCCGGATGTGATCAATCAGGCGCGTCCCCAGGCGCTCCATCTCATCCATCGTCTGGGATTGCAAGCGAGAGAAGTAGTTGAATCCGAACAAGGCAATCAATGCAATGACCAGGCCAACCACGGTCGCAATAAGTGCCTCGGCGACGCCTCCCGTCACTGCCGTCGGATTGACGATTCCTTCGCCGCCGATGATCTGAAAGGCGCGCATCATTCCGACAACAGTTCCCACGAGTCCGAGCAGTGGTGCGGCGGTGACGATTGTTTCCAGCATCCATAGCCGCTTGGCAAGAGAGGTTTCGATCAATTGAGCCTCATCTGCCGCGCGAGATTCGGTCCACCACGATGGCCGATGCCGGTTGCCGATCACCACCTCGAAAAACCGCTTGTAATAATGGCGTTCATCCAGCCCCGATAGTATTTTTTCCAGATCGGCCCATGCAAAACCATACGTTTCGACGAGGTTCAGCAAATCATGTGACAGGCGCGCATAACGCCAATAGACAAATGCTTTCTCAAGCATAATGGCCAAAGCGAGTATCGCCAGCAAAGACAAAGGCACAATGATTAACCCGCCGAGTTTTAATGCGGTCCAGGTTGCTTGTAGTTCTTGCATGTTTATCTCCGAACGGGGTGATATTCGTCCCCTTTTTGGTTAGAAAAATTCTGTCGTTCCGTGTGGACGGCTCGTCTAGGCTATTAAACCCAGATATCCATCAGGCGGCTCTGCGAGCCTACGCGAGTGCTTGCGGTCAGTTTGCGGCCATTTTCGCCGCTTGCTCGACGTCCATAGACCCGCTATGGACTTTCTCCCAATCGACAAAACTGTCTCGCAACCTGCCGCGCCATCATCTCACGTCCTAATGGATTATCTGGGTTTAATAGCCTTGGCCTCCTGAACTCGGATTGCCCATGCCCGGGTTGCCAAAACCTGGATTGCCGGGACCGATTCCAGCAGGGGAAGCATCGCTGCCAAGCTTGTCTCTCCCGGAAGCCAGTTCTGCATTGATTCTTGCAGATGCTTCACGGTATCGAACTTGTTCGGCATTCGCGGCGTTTGAGATAGCCGCAGTGTCGGCGTTGGCTTCCCTGATCATGCATTGGTCGTAAATCTGAAGTTGTTTCTGCCAGTCGTTAACCGCGGTGATGCTCCGATTAAGACTATCGATGTTGCTTAAGTTGACATTTGGCGCCGCGGGCATCGCGCCGCATCCGCTGGGTGACCAGCTTCCATTATTCAGGGTACCGGCATTTGCGGCAAACATAACAGCAAGCGTAATAGGAACAGCAAGAAGAACGATTGGCTTCATATGTTTTTCCTCTATCGGTTCTATTGGTTAGGTTTCCAGGAATAATTTCTGTATCGTCACATTTTGTACCATATTCTTCGCGTACACCAGCTTTTGCAAATAGCGTACTACGTGTCTAGTCAGGCGTCGAGTCGCGGCGCGATTTTCCAATGGACAGTTGCCTCTGGTAACCTATGGAAATTACGCTACACTGTAAGGATTCCATTGGATTACTGTTCATTACTGTTCAACTATTGCTTCAGGAACGACGATGACTGATATTCTCCAGACCAGGCTTGAGGCGATTGACGCTGATTGTGAAAGCGCGGTGAAAGCCGAGGTTGATGAGCTCTACGGCAATGCCTACTATGATGGTTCGAAATTTCATGTTCCATCCCCTCAGGCAGCCGAGGCAATCTGGCTCAAACTTATCGCCAGGAAGGAACATGAGTTTATTCAGGAAATGGCTCAAGTTCTAAAACCGGGATCCGCCTCTTTAAGCAAGGACGCTGTGTCCGACATTGAGGGAATGATGGACGCCATGTTTGCAGATGACCGGTATGTGGAACGAATGCAGGACTTCTATGGGGAAGTGACCCGAAAAGCACAGCTATATGAGCCTTCCTTCGAGATGGAAGCCAAGAGATTGGATCTTCTCGATTCCACGTATCGCACGGGGATCATAGACGCGCTACGCAAAGCCCGGCGCAATATCCATGCGAAACTGGAGTCATATAAGCAGCCCGGCACGCCGAGAGAAACTGACTTTTTTTCTCAATGGCGGCAATATTCCAGCCTTAGCCCGTGGAGATCCATTGTTACAATCGTGCTGTTAAGTTTAACGTCGTACCTTATCGCATTTATCATTGCAAGCGAGACATTCCAGGAATTCCTGGAACGCTATGGCTGGTCCGGCGGAACCGGTCTGTAACGGATTGCAAATAAAAATATGCCCACGAGCTACATTACATTCAGTACTTATGTGGAATGGGTAAAGCGTAGCGTAACCCATCAAATTACACCATTCCAATTAACCCGGCCTCTGGCGGGCGCACCAGGGAATCGTTTTTGCAAGGCTTGGGGATTACATCCTGGAGGGCTGGAACAAGCCGGACGATGGGTTGCCCTTCATCCCATCCATCCTACGTCTCCAGCCACTCGTCAAGTTGTGGACGCAGCTCCTTGAATGGACGGTATCCAGTGGTGAGTGGGCTGTAACCTGCTGCGTTCTGCATTACCACGGCAGGGAAGCCATGCACGCCCCACTGACGCGCTTTGTTGAAATGATCAAGGGTCCGTTTCTTTGCCGTATCGGATTCGAACACCTCCAGGAATCGTTGCGCATCCAATCCCGTGTTGGCAGCTAGCTGCATCAGCATAACAGCGCTTGTCACATCCAGCTGCTCGACATAAAAGGCGGATTGCACCGCCTTGAAGAACGGAAAGATTACTTTGGCGTTGATAATGGACACCGCGACCACCCCGCGGCTGGCGGGTTCGGTATCGTAGATGAATCCTTCCGGCATCGCGCCTTCGAAGTGGAACGGCTGCCCTGTCGTGCGCTGCACTGTCCGCCAATGGCGCAGTATTTCTTCGCGTTGCGTCGAAGACATAGGATCTTTCGTCCCCGGCCGCAAGCCACCCAGCAGTAATTCCACTTTCAGACGGCCACCATACTCATGCCGGATCGTCTCGATTACCGGCATGAAACCCCAGCACCAGGAGCACATGGGATCAGCAATGTACCAGAGGATTTTTTCCCTCATCTCAAATCCGGCTGTATGAACTCGCCAAAGAAGAAGGTCAATCGGCGAAAGTCGAACGTCAACGGGCTTAATCCGCCCTGTCCTGCTTACATGAAATTACGCAGCGGCGCGCGAGGCTTTCTTGCGTTCGTGTTCCTGCAGGAAACGCTTGCGGACACGAATGGTTTTTGGAGTAATCTCCACCAGTTCATCGTCAGCGATAAATTCGATCGCGGATTCCAGGGTGAGTTGAATTGGCGGGGTCAGGGTTACGGCTTCGTCGGTTCCCGATGCGCGTACATTGGTGAGCTGCTTGCCCTTGATCGGATTCACCACCAGATCATTATCACGGCTGTGAATACCGATCACCATTCCTTCATAAAGGCGGTCGCCGGGGCTGACGAACATGCGTCCGCGCTCCTGCAATTTCCACAGTGCGTAGGCTACAGCTTCACCCTGCTCGGCGGAGATCAGCACGCCATTCCTGCGTGCCGCGATTTCCGGCCGCATGGGTGCGTATTCGTCGAATACATGGCTCATGAGACCCGTACCACGCGTCATGGTCATGAAGTCGGATTGAAAGCCGA
>JBOIFK010000187.1:0-19742 GCA_050741585.1 Nitrosospira sp. | reverse complement strand
ATCCTTGGGTGAGCGAGGGCAGTGCGCGAGCGGCTGTGTAGAACGACGCGACGATTCAGAAGCTACACCTTTTACAAGAGTGACGGCCTAACCTCCTGAAGGAATCAAGAAAATGACCGACGACGAGAAAAAGCAGCCGGAAGGGGCAATCGGCCCGGAATGCTTGCACTCGGGTTCGTATTTTAGATACTCATGCTCAGCTTCCCGGGAATTTACCTGATGGGAAGCTGACTGGATCGAGCCACGAACAAGCGGGCAAAAAAATACCCGCGGGGACGGGTAGAAATATAAAGGAGATTTATAAAGCCGGCAGCTTGTTCGGCTTGCACCGGGCTAGGGTTCCTAACAAACAGGGAAAGTAGTTACCCTACGTGATTGTTACGTTTCCAGCAGGCCTTGTCTATTGGACTGAAGTACAGTGGATCGATGTATTCTCCTTCCCAATAGGCCAAACCCAGCCAGCAGCATCGCATAAGTTTCGGGTTCGGAAATGGCGGAGATATAGGGAACCCGCCCATGTGCGACTCGCGTATCATTGAACATAGGAGAGTCCCAACTGGCCCTTCGGACTATGGGTTAGAAGGAAGAGGATATTCCCCAATTAGGGAAGGAATAAAGCCCGGCGCAGTTTCTTGCGCCGGGGTGGGGTTCTGCGATGCAAGGGGGAAGCAGAACCCCACAACTTAATATTACGGGATTACTGCGATTTTGCTATGGGACATACGGACTAAAAACCCGCCGAAGCGGGGATGCAATGGAACAGGATAGGAATGCCTTGGAAGGAGAAGACAGCGTAAGCTTCTTATTTAGAGAGCTATTTCTGGGAAGTTTGGACGTCTTGTACCTTCCTGAAACGCTGTGATTGGGGGGTCTCTACCGAATTAATATAGGTAACTATATGTTTTTACCTATTTTATTTCACGTTATTTGTTATTGTTACCCCTAAGTTACCCTTCTTAATATCTACGACTCTTATCATTTCATCTGCCTTCAGTTCGCTGACTTCCGCTCCTGGAAACATCACGGCTGAAGCGCCCGTTTCTCCATCCGATTGACCAGGCTCACGTATTCATCCTCTACATATTCACGGGACGCTAGATCAGAGAACCGGCAGTCAAACCGGCGGGAGAACGCAGCTATCGCGCATGAAGGCACTGAACGACCCTCCAGCTAACGCATCGCGTTATGATTGATAAAGGACGTTGTCATGGGTAAAAATAGCAAAAGGGGAGAGGCAATTTTCTTTGTGATCGCGGAAAAAATTATCCCGCTCAAAAATCAGGGCGATTCAACAGGTGCTTACAATCTAAAATTAGGCCAAGTGTTCAAACAGTCGCGCGACCGCCTCAGCACCTGGATCAGCGTGACCGACCAAATGCTTGGCATTGACATAGGAAGCGCGGCCCGCATTCGCCTTGCTCATGTGGGCAGTGCGATCGGCACCCGCACGCGCGGCTTTCGCCGCCTCGGGCAGGCTCTCTTCCAGGGCATCAAGGGCCGGCGCAAGGGCATCGACCATGGTGCGGTCACCCGGACGTGCCCCGCCGATCTCCTGCATTCTCCGCAACCCGGCCTGCAACGCTTCGCGCATTGGCAAGCCGCTTGAGGCGGCATCGCCCGCTGCGGCGAAGAAGATCGCGAGGAGCACACCGCACGAGCCTCCCATGGTTTGGGAAAGCTCCAAGCCAATGGCTCGATAGAGCTGGGTATGGTCGGCAAGCGGCAATCGGTCCACGGCGCTGATCAGGGCGCGTGCCGCGCCGGCTAGCGTGCTGCCGGTGTCGCCATCGCCTGACTTCGCGTCGAGCGCGTTGAGGTCGTTCTCGGCAGCGATCAGAACCTCGCAGCAACTCGTCAGGAACGCCCTGGTCGGCTTGTGCATCGAGGGCATGGGACCGACAGGCGTCAGGCCGTCCGGAAGCGCTTGAATCGCGACTTGGCCTAGCCGGGAGACCCGCGGCCATGCTGCCAGCGGCGTGTGCTGCTTGAGCAGGGCGATCTCGGCATCGTCGGCAGGATAGGCTGAAATCGAGAAGCCATGCATGTCGAGCGATGTCATCATGGCCGCCGGCCCGATGACGTGGGTTATCCGCTCGCCAATCGCTGACCGCCGGATTTCGTTGAGGATGATCGACATCTCGATGACCGACGTGCCGCCGAGATTGTTGACCATAGCGACATGCGGCTTTTCTTCCATTGCAGCTGACAGGCGCTCGACCATGGCAGCGACAGCTTCGCTCGCGTCCTTGAACTCGACCTGCTCAACCCCGGCTTCACCGTGGATGCCAAGCCCAAGCTCGGCCATGCCGGGCGGGATGCGATCCTCCTTTGGCGAACCTGGGATGGTGCAGGTGTTTAGCGACATGCCGATGCTTTTTGTCTTTGACACGACCTTGCGCGCGGCCGCGGCGACGTGCGCCAAGTCGGCACCATTCTCGGCCAACGCGCCGGCTATCTTGTGCACGAAAAGCGTGCCGGCGACGCCGCGGGCTTGGGGCAAGTCGGGCAACGCCACATCATCGTCGACGATGACTATCTCGACATTCAAGCCAAACTGGCGAGCGCGTTCGGCCGCCAGCCCGAAATTCAATCGGTCACCGGTATAATTCTTGACGATGAGCAGGCAGCCGGACAATCCCGTCACGGCAAGGATGCCTGCCAGTACCGCGTCGACTGTCGGCGAGGCGAAGATGTCGCCGCACACCGCAGCCGTCAGCATCCCTTCCCCGACGAAACCCACATGTGCTGGTTCGTGGCCCGATCCGCCTCCCGAGATCAACGCGACCTTGGACTTGTCCCAGTCATTGCGTACGACCACCCGTATATGCGGATAGCCGTCGAGCCGCGCCAGCTTACCGCCCGACGCCGCGACCAGACCATCGACGGCTTCGGTGACGATACTTTCTTTGGTGTTGATGAACTGGGCCATGTTTTCTCCTATCTGACTGAATTTTTGCTGGATCAAAAAGCTGCGCACGCAACATCCGTTGCTCCAAATTCAACCACCCCGTTCTTCCTTCTTATCGGATGTATTGATAAAGGGTTTCCGGCTTATCTCAAACTCCTTCGTCAGCTTTGTCAGGTTTGCGCCAGCTGTAACCTGTGCTCGCAGCTGAGCAATCCTCTCTGCATTCAGGACCGGCTTTGACCTTGAAGCGTACGGCATTCATGCCATAACCGATATCTACACCCACGGCTGCTGGAATGATGGCCTTGTCGGTGGCGATAACTGAACCCACGGTACTCCCTCTTCCCAGATGGCAATCGGGCTCAAAGCCACGCCGTTACGGTCGATGAAAGGCAGTTGCGCGAGATTCCGCGCCTGGGCGAGCACCCCGGCCTCTATGTCGGTCGTCCAGGCCTTGATGGGCCGAGACCCTTCCGCGGTATAGACATGTTTCATTCAAAATACTCGAATAAATGTTTAAAACCGATCGAATCGGCCGGCATTATACCGCTTGACGGTTACCATTATTTGCGGGAATCTGAGAGTGATGCCAGTGTGCGGGCACAGCTGTCGAACCTGGGAACCAAGACAGTTAAGCCCTTTGTAGTTTAGGACATGGCGTCACTATTCTGCGGTCTCCAACGTAATAGGATTAATGCTGTTTACAGGATATAACCGCATATGCGCCGAAACAGTGCCGGCATTCTTCCCTACCGCTTTAAATCCAGCCAACTTGAAGTCCTGCTTGTTCACCCTGGAGGCCCATTCTGGGCCAGGAAGGATTTCGGGGCATGGTCAATAGCAAAAGGCGAGTATGGTGAGGGAGAATCGCCCTTCGAGGCAGCGATAAGAGAGTTCCAGGAAGAAACAGGACATCGGCCAAGCCCACCATTCCTCTCGCTTGCACCACGCAAGCAGCCTGGCGGTAAAATTATCGAGGTATGGGCGGTCGAAAGCGACTGGGATGCTGCAAAGCTGGTTTCAAATACATTCTGCATGGAGTGGCCAAAGCGCTCTGGCAAAATATGCGCGTTCCCCGAGGTTGACCGCGCTGAGTGGTTCGAGATAGCAGAAGCCGCGCGCCGCATTCTTCCTGGCCAACGCGGATTTCTTCAGGAATTACATGAGAAACTTAATGCACGGGGCCTTGAGATGCCGACCTCAATAAAATAGAGTCGGGGCCGTTTGCGTGTTTAGCGCTGCTCGCTAATCGGTGCGACGAGATGTTTCCCGTTGTTAGCGTGATCTGCCCGGTTGACCGCCACTCTCCACCAGACAAATTCATTGGTCGGAAGTGATTTGGCCTTGGCAATGTGCGCGGCTTCCTCCACGGTGGTTTCAGGGGTGAGCCAGGACCAGGCGTCCTCCGGCTTCAGGATAATGGGTCTGCGGTCATGGAGGTCGATCATGCCGCCTGCCGAATCGGCGGTAACGATCATGAACCCGACTTCCACTTGCCGTTTCGCGCCAACGAGTCCGCGCACGGTCTGCCCATCGTTGGCATGCGCCCCACCATATAGTTTGCTGCATGGCGTGACTTGATAGGTGAAGGCGTTGAGAGATCTGCTTTTGCATGATAGCCATCTGGCGGGCTTCTTCGCATCTCCTGTCCATTCCGGAAGTGCCCCCAGTAACCCCCCTTTTTCTCATTCGAGTCCTGTCGCCAAATTTTACACCTGCTTCGATCAATCCAAATAATATCCTTGATTATCAATGCCCTTTGATTGAGGACTAATTCTTGCTTCAAATTATCAGTGAGAAACATGCGCATTCCCGTATCGGAAGATGGTCATTTTCCATTGCCATTTCCCGAAACAGCCACGGATTTGAGATGGCCCCGGCTGGGACGTTGTTAGACATATCGCAGGTTTCTTGTATGCAAGAATCGCTGGCGTGTCGGCCAGAACTCAACAGGTAGTCTTATTTTCCAGTTCTATTTTTAGAGAGGCTAGCCATGAAGACTTTTAAAGCAATTATCGCCTTAAGCTTGGTTACCGGGAGCGCAAACGCAGCCGATTTCTCTTTTGCAGGAGGATTTGCCAATGACAATGAAGTGCAGGAATTCAATTTTGCAGTCGCAGGGGCAGCCCAAGACGTCACTTTGCGCACATGGTCTTATGCGGGAGGGACGGATGCGGCGGGTACAGTGATTGCGCGTGGTGGGTTTGATCCTATCGTTTCGCTCTTTAATGCGTCGACAGGAAGTCTTATAGGTGTCAACGACGATGGTCATCTGGTGACAGATCCAGTTAGTGGCAACTCTTACGATTCATTTCTGATGCAAACGCTCGCCGCTGGGAATTACACCGCCACGGTGACGCAATACAGCAGCTTCCCAAGCGGTTCATTGGCTGATGGTTTCCAAGGCACCGGTCATTCCGATTTTGGAGGCAGGGATTCACACTGGGCTCTGGATGTGCTGAATGTGGGGAGCGCCTCTCTGGGCGACTCTTATGTCTCCCCAATTCCTGAGCCCGAATCCTATGCGCTGCTACTGGCAGGATTGGGTCTTGTTGGATTCATGGCGCGGCGCAAGAAATCAGACGATCGGGTTTAGCATCAATTAAACCTTTGGTATTGCGTCCTGATCCGCTGAAGAAAGATTTTCCATTGCTGCGGGCTGGGGACGGATCGCAAGCAGTGAATCGGGCAGATCCGAGGCTTTAACATCCTGAAGGCAAGGGTGACCTATCTCGGCTGCCGACTGGGGATTACAGCCAAGTCTCTGGCATCAACGATACCGGTCAAGTGGTGGGAACTTCTATGAGCTTGCAGGAGATCGTGCCTTCATTACCGGCCCCAACGGCGTGGGGATGACCGATCTCAATTCGTTTGCGGATTTGCGGATGGGTACTACCTAAGCAGTGCTGACGAAATCAATAATGTGGGGGCAGGTTATTCACTATTTCCATTTCCCCGATCCCTGAACCCGCATCCTACGTGCTGATGCTGGTGGGTCTGGCAGTGGTCGATTCTATGGCGAGGTGGCAGAAAGGGGCGGAAAACAACCGTCCGCTCAAACCAACCACTTCGTAGGAATAACGCCCTTCCCTGAATGGAGGCGGGGGTCGGAATCGAACCGGCGTCCACGGCTTTGCAGGCCGCTGCATGACCACTCTGCCACCCCGCCATTGATACGCAACCGGAAGGTTGCGCTGCAATATTTTTGCAGTGCAATAGCAAAAACTAAAAAGGGAAAACGGATTTCAGCAAAGGCGCATTAACTACGCATGACCTCTTGCGAAAGGATCCATTTTCCCTGCAAACTGGAGCGGGAAACGAGGCTCGAACTCGCGACCCCAACCTTGGCAAGGTTGTGCTCTACCACTGAGCTATTCCCGCGAAAAACAATGCTGGCATTATAAGGATGCTGATGTCTTTGTCAAGAAAATGCAACCTAAGAGCCGGGTTTAAAACCGGTTTCAGCCATGCTTCAATGCTTGGGGAATCGCGACCTTCAGATAGTATCCCATCGACCACAACGTAAGTATGGCGGCCAGGTAGATCAGCCATGTTCCCACCTGCTGCGGGTTGAAACTGTCGCCTATTTTCTCGTGATACAGCAACAGCGGGATGGCCGCCATTTGCGATACCGTTTTTAATTTCCCCAGAAAGGAAACCGCCAGACTTTTGCCCTTACCGATTTGCGCCATCCATTCACGCAGCGCCGAAATGGTGATTTCGCGCCCAATAATGATGAAGGCAATAAGCGCATCGAGCCTGCTCAAATAAACCAGCACGATCAACGCCGCCGCCACCATCAGCTTATCCGCTACCGGATCAAGGAAAGCGCCGAAAGCCGATGTTTGATTGAGCACTCTTGCCAGATAACCATCCAGCCAATCGGTGATGGCCGCGCCAGTAAAGATAACGCTCGCAATCAGGTTCTGGTTGGACTGAGATAGCCATGACGGTGGAAAATAAAAGATGCCCACAAACAGCGGGATCGCCAGTATACGCATCCACGTAAGCACGTTTGGCAAATTAAAAGGCATAGAGGTCCGAGTATGCCATTAAATTTAAATCCGGCGGTTCGCGGCGGGACGAATTGCCCGCTTTTCGCAGCACATGGCCGTATTGCTCGCAACACCTTGAAAGGCACCCCGTGGTGCCATATGAAAGATCCCGCCAAGCCGGGATCGGGTCGCGCCGGGAATACCACGACCGCACCGATGGTCCCCACGGGATACCCGGATATGGAATGAGCACGCCACCAACGGATCAAGATTCAATGCAATTCCTTGTAAATCTTCTCCGCCAGCGCACGGCTGATTCCATCGGCCTGCTGTAGTTCTTCGATACTTGCGGTTAATACGCCTTTCAGACCACCAAACCGGGCCAGCAGACTCTGGCGACGCTTGGCCCCGATACCGGCAACCTGCTCTAAACTTGAACTGGTGCGCGATTTGCCGAGCTTGGCGCGATGGCCATAAATTGCAAAGCGGTGAGCTTCGTCGCGAATTTGCTGGATTAGGTGCAATCCGGGATGATCTTTCGACAATTGTAGCGGCTTTTCCGCCCCCGGGAAAACCAAATATTCCAGGCCGGGTTTGCGTTCCTCGCCTTTAGCCACTCCCAGCAGGTTCGCATCGTTCAACCCGAGCTCAACCAGCACTTCCCGCGCGGCGCCTACCTGCCCTTTGCCGCCGTCGATCAGAATCAGATCGGGGAGCCTGCCTTCGCCTTCGGCAATTTTATGATAGCGCCGCGAAAGGACATCGCGCATGGCGGCGTAGTCGTCCCCCGGTGTGATGCCATTGATATTGTAACGGCGGTATTCGCTGCTGCGCATGGAAAAATTGTCATAGACCACGCACGATGCGATGGTCGCCTCGCCTTGCGTGTGGCTAACGTCAAAACATTCAATGCGGCCAAGCCCCGTCATATCGAGCGCCTGTTGCAAAGCTTGCAGGCGCTCTTCCTGGCTGGCCTGCCGGCTCAACATTTGTTGCAATGCAAGGCGCGCATTTTCCAACGCCATGTCCAGCCACATGCGCCGGTCGCCGACGGGATTGGCGTTGATAGCGATCTTATGGCCCGATTGCTCGGCGAGCAGGATTTGCAACGTTTCCCGCCGAATTTTTTCGCCGACGATAATGAGATGCGGCACGCTTCGATTGAGGTAATGCTGCGCTAGAAAAGCCTCCACGACCGAGGGGAGGTCGTACCCTTCCGCATTTTGCGGAAAAAAACTCTTATCCCCCAGGTGCCGCCCTCCCCTGACCATCGCAAGGTTGACGCAAACCTTTCCGCCCCCATTATTCTCCGCGACGCATGCAACCACATCGGCATCCAGCGCTCTGCCGCTATCAACGAACTGTTTTTCCCGGATCTTTCGCAGCGACTGAATCTGGTCACGGAACAACGCAGCTTGCTCGTAATGTTGAGCGTTTGCGGATTCATGCATCTTTCTGGCGATGCTTTCCATCACTTCGGTTTGCTTGCCCTGCAAAAAAAGCTCGGCATTCCTCGCATCTTCCCGGTAAGCTTCCGCAGTGATCAGATCAACGCAAGGCCCGCTGCAACGCTTGATCTGGTAGAGCAGGCAAGGCCGCGTGCGGTTGCTGAATACGCTGTCTTCGCACGTGCGGATCCGGAACACCTTTTGCAGAAGCTGGATGCTCTCTCTCACCATCCTCGCATTGGGAAAAGGACCAAAATAATGATGTTTTTTATCCAGCGCTCCACGGTAAAAGCCAAGGCGGGGGAAGCGATGACCAGTCAAGACAACGTATGGATATGATTTATCGTCCCGAAACAGTATGTTATATCGTGGGGTTAAATTTTTTATTAGGTTGTTTTCAAGTAACAGCGCCTCGGCTTCCGAGCGGGTAACCGTGGTTTCAATCCCAACGATTTGAGAAACCATCAATTGAGTTCGAGGACCCAGTCCGTTCTTCTGAAAATAGGAGGAAACGCGTTTCTTGAGATCAATGGCCTTGCCGACATAAATCACCTGACCCGCGGCGTTCATCATGCGATAAACGCCCGGCTGGGAAGGCAGGCTGGTGCAAAATGCCCTGGCGTCGAAAATGGGTACCGCCAGCAAGGCGATCAGTCCTCCTCATCCAGCAAGCTGCCCGCTATCGCCCAATTTTCATGGGCCAATTCATCGAAAGCGATATACGTATAGGACTTCGGTTTGTGGGCAACGCGCTCCAGCGTATCAGTGATTTCCTGGGCTATTTGCTTCTTCTGCTCGCGGCTGAGTACGCCGGCAATACGAATATTGACGTAGGGCATGAGTTTAGTTTCCGTTTAGTTTCGCTTGGTCCGTCCGGCCTCCAGGCTGCTGCCGGGTTGCCAAATTGAGGGCCAAATGATGAGAAGCCAGATCAGTACAAATTTTTGCTAATACCTGCTCGAACATTTCGGCGGTCAGGCGCCGTGTCTGTGTATTGTAACGGCTGCAATGGTAGCTGTCATATAACGTTAGACCGTCCGTTTTCATGCGTCCGGAAGCCAGATTATCGAAGGTGTGAATCGCGCCATGGGCAAAAGGAAAATCCCTGGGCTTGAGCCCCAGGGCCATTAGCGCCGCCTGGTGGGCAATCACGCCGAGAGCAAGCAGCGCGACGCCTCCCCCTTTCCTGAAATCAGTAATTTCAGCCGCCAGATATCCGTTGCATTGACGGACCTCCCTTGGCTCCGGCTTGTTTTGTGGCGGAAGACACTTGACCGCATTGGTGATGCGGCAGCCCGTGAGCTGCAAGTTATCATCCGCAGAAGCGGACCCCTCGTGGCTCGCAAAGCCGAATTTATGCAATGTCCGATACAATAAAATCCCCGCAAAATCACCCGTAAAGGGTCTGCCCGTGCGATTTGCGCCGTGCATGCCGGGAGCAAGCCCAATGACCAGCAGCTTGGCCATCGCGTCGCCAAACGCCTGCACGGGGCGGGCATGATAATCGGGATAGCGAATTCTCACCTCATCCAGAAAACCTGCAAGCCGCCGGCATTGGCGGCAATCCTCCGAGGACATTGATTGCATGGGGTTATCAGCTGTCTTTTGTAGTAAAATGCGCGCTCTTTCGATTGACTGGAAAAATAATGGCTAAAGTTCTTGCAACAGAAATCCGCGTCGGCAACCTGATTGAGTGGGACAAACGCATCTGGCGCGTATTGAAATGTTACCACGTCCATGTCGGGGGTCGTGGCGGGGCATTCATGCAAGTGGAGATGAAAGACATCGAAGCCGGCACAAAAACCAACCAGCGCATCCGTACCGAGGATAAAGTTGAACGTGCTTTCGTCGAACCGCGTGATATGACCTATCTCTACCAGGAAGGCGACAACTATATCTTCATGGACAAGGAAAACTACGAGCAATTAAGCCTGTCGCAGGAATTCCTTGAAGGTCAGTACGAGTACCTGTTGCCGAACACGGATGTGCAGGTCAACTTTCACAATGAACGCGCTATCGGGGTCCAGCTTCCCGCGAGCGTGGTGCTGACCATTACCGATACCGAACCCAATCTCAAAGGCGCCACAGCCACCAGTTCCTACAAGCCGGCCACCATGGAAACGGGCCTCGTGGTCATGGTTCCGGCATTCGTCCTGCAAGGGGAAAAGATCAAGATCAATACCGATAGCGGTGAATATATCGAGCGGATGTAGCTTGCGAATGTAACCAGCCATGTATAACTGGAAGCGCCCGCTGGCCGCCGGATAATCTCAGCTCTTCGCCAGCTCCGCCATTGCCAGGTGCGCCACGGTCAGGTCCGCCACAATATGCTCGCTTTCGGGCGACTCGCCGTCCTGGAGCCACCACGTTGCCGATAGCCCGGCCCAGGCAACAATCCATTGCAATAATCGCTTGCGCTCGAGGCCTGCCGCTTCGATCACCACCTCCACCTGTCGCGCGAGGCGTCCCGCAGCAACCGCGATTTCCACGTCGGGATTACAGAACAGGTTCGCGTAATCGAAGCCGCGTTCTCCCCGCAGGCGTTTAGGGTCGATCGCCAGCCAGCCACGTGAACCGAAGTCGAGAATGTTTTGATGGTGCACGTCGCCATGCAACACGACGACATCCTGCGGTGTTGACAACAATTCGCCTGCGGTTGCCGCGCACGCCGTGAATACCCCGCCATACTTCGCCGCGGCGGGAGCCAGATCTTCAAACCACTTGGTTAGCGGAATAAGATCAAAAGGCGGGGAGCCCGTCCGATCATGAAGTGCAGCTATCGCACGACAAATAATACGGCTCGCCTCGTCGTCACCTCCATTTCTCGCAAGGTCCGCAAGAAAAATATTATTCTCCGCACACTCCATGAGCAACGCTTCTCCCTCATGTGCCAATACGCGGGCCGCTCCTTGTCCGGCCCACCAGCGCATCAAAAGACCACCAAACTTCTCCTCCGTCTCGACTGCAATCTTGAGCATCGCTGGGACATCGCCCTGGCGGACGGGCAAAAGGTGGCCACTGTGAGTAATGATAGGGTCGCCGTCCGGCGTCAGGCCCCAACGGTCGAGATAGTCATTAAACCTGGGAGGATGCTTATTTGGCAAAATCGGGACGCTTTTCGCCGTGGTTTAAAAGCTTAGCTGAGTACGGAAAGAAATGACGGACAGATTATCCCTGCGACCCGTGGCGGAGTTAGCGGCATGGCCGATTCCAGCCTCGGTCACATAGTAATTGAGCATGAAACGCAAGCCCTGCCGAACATACCAGTTAGCGCCCAGCGTAATGATCTGAACCTGGCATTTCGATGTGCCGGTACCACAGGGATCTGCAGCCAGGCTCTGGCTTATGTTCTCCGCCAGATCGTAGCGTACCGCGAGTTCGAGTGCACCCCATTTGCTGATCGGCTTTGGCTTGCCAAAGGCGCCGCGTTCTTTCCGGTAAATTGATCGTTCACCGGTGACAAACCAGCTACCCTGCACATAATATGCCTGTATCATGGAATCCTTCTGCATGCCACCCATCAAATGGGTATTGTCGAGCCTTGAGTTTGCATACTCGCCCTGCAGGGTCACCGGCCCGATCGAATAAGCGGCCTCCACTTCAAAAGTGGTTTGGCTATCCGCACCGGATGGACCCCCGCCCGCACCGGCGATGCCCAGGGATTTGCTGATTCCGCGGCGCCCGCCATACACATCAACCACCTTCGCAGGCAGCGACTCGGAACTCGGGTCGTCCCTGCTGCACGAAACGCCGAAATGGAGCGTGTTGCCCTCCTCTGCAAATGGCACCCAAAACAGGCGGCCGCCGTAGCTTGAACCTGCTATCGGCATACCAGCGTGCGCCACGCTCATTATATCCACCGCATAGCCAAGCTGGTCTGCGAAGATGCCCTTGTAGCCCAGGCCCATCATCCACTGCCGCCCGGAATAAATACCGCTGGATGAAGTCGAGGGACGCTCCATCATGGTAATTTCGTTCGAACTGGTCAATTCTTCCATGCTGCGGTAAGGCTTGAACTGGCCAATCGTGAGTTGGCCCGGTCCGAGCTTGGCACCAACCCAGGCTTCGCGAAGACTGCCAGGAAATGTGCCAGCAGCAAAATCATTCTGGAATTTGAAACTCAGATTATGGAATCTGGCCGTCACATCAGTGTAGCCCCGGCGGAAGTTGAACCCACCATCCGGATGACTGTTGGGTACCTGACTGCCAAAAGGCGGATAGGCAGGATTGGCTTTATCGTCATCAAACGAATGCGCGTCAAGATGAGCACGGGCACCGAAAACCATTTCGAAATTCCCATCTTTGGACTTGATGGTGGGACTACCCTTGGTTTCAAAGGTAAAAGCACAAACCGGGGCAATATAGACACCCATGAATAAAACCAGAGCGCAGTATCTAAGAATAGTGTGCGTCGATCCGACTGACAAATTGATATGGTTCTGATTATCTATGCTTGCTGAATATATGATCTGTGATGATGCGGACGAACCGCATCCTGATGGAATATCGCCAGCCACCCCATCCGTGTGGTAGCGCACTGAACAGTTGGGAGGCGCTGTGTATTATCCCAGATACAGCGACGTGCTGGATTAATAAAGGAACAACCATGAAATTCTCTCCAATATTATCAGCAAAATCATTGGTATTGGCCAGTGCATTGATTTTCGGCGCCGTGGGAGCGGTGCAGGCGCAGGGCTATGACCAGGGCGGCTCCATGCAGCAACCTGGCGATTCCACGCAATCGGGCACGTCAGGGGGAGAGTCCAGTTATGGCACAAAAAGCGACGACCAAAAGAATCGGTATGATGGCAACCGGGATAATCCCCGATACGGCAGCGATCGTACTGAAATAGACGACGACAAAGATATGTACGAGCACTCGGGAACGGACGGCACAGGCCCCAAGCTCAAAGGCCGGTATTAGGCGCCACGGGAAGGTGGAGATTTGAGTCTCCACCTCCCCCACACCTTTCCCATCATCTCCGGAGTATTTCCAACGACTCGACCCCCAGTTTCATTCCGCTCGCCTGAAGCCTGAAAGCCTGTCTTCATCAATATTGCATGATTCCTTTATGTTCTTTGTACTGCATTCCCCGCGACCCCGGAGCAATCTCGGTGTGCTACCGCACTGAGGAGCTTAGGAACGGCACGTAATATCATCAACACAGCAATATCGCTGGAATGACCAAAAGGAGTCATCGTCATGAAATTCTTTCGCATATCCGCCGCGCGATCACTGGCATCCGCGCTATTTATGGCCAGCACTGTCGTTTTTGGCGTGGTAGGCGTAGCTCACGCACAATATGGCGGTTCCGGCCAAGGCGGTTCCTCCGATCAGGGCAGTTCTGCACAATCTTCCTCCAAAGACCCCCAGAGTGCCAAAGAAGGCGTAGACACCGGTTATGTGGATCAGAAAAAGAAAGGCGAACGGGCCAAAGATGGGGCATCGCCAAGCAAAGATACACACGTGCCGGATCCCCCCAAGGATAAGGCAGGAAAAACGATAGCGGACCCAAGCAAAGAGCAGGGCGGATCCATCGGGCCAAACTAGGCCGAACCGGGTACTGAATCGGCTTTCCTGCATGGAACTGCCTTTCTTCAATAATCTGGATTGCAGGGCGCACCTATCAGACTAAACAAGGCTATCTGTCGTGGCAAAATTTTCGATATATGCTTTGCTGATGGGATTGTCCCTGCTCATCGGCGTGTCCGCCTCCGCGGAAAACGGCACGGAGAACCGCGCCGTTTATATCACTGTGGGCAGCACCGCCGGCGCCGTGAATGACAACATCCTGAACCTGGTTCGCAAGACCGTAGGGAATGCTGTCGCCGCTAATACGGTCGATATGTTTCGTGTCTATGTTCCCAGGATAGGTGGCCCTGCCTCGATGGAATTTGGCTTGTCCGCATGCGCGGAAGCGAGCCTAGACTCGACGCCGAAAAGATTTAATGACTGGGTCAACCGGTTACGCTCCATCCATCCCAAAGATGGGACGTTCATCAACGTGGAGCTAGCCGAACGTTGCAAGGAAATCGAGCCAATCAAGCCGTTGGACTGTGGCGGCGTTCTGGGAACGCTATGTACCGGCGCGCAATATTGTGAAGTGGCTGCCGGGCAATGCAAGATTGCCGATGCAGAGGGATCATGCACCGTCATCCCGAAAACCTGCACGCGGGAATACAGGCCCGTTTGCGGTTGCGACGGCGAAACCTATGGAAATGCATGCAAAGCGGCGCGCGCGGGCGTTTCTCTTGATCACCACGGCAAATGCAAACCGCCGGAAGAACTGGCACGATAAGGCAATTCTGGCGCGTCGGCGCGTCTCCTGATTCTCATTCACGATCCGAGCGTTGTATCGATACGGCTGGCAGCGGTAATGGATTCGCGCAACCGCGCCGCGACAATGCCCGCCATTGCGATCAAGCCCATGCCCAATACCGCGAGCCCGGTGACGGGATCGTCAAACAGCAGCACACCGTACAAAAAGGACCAGATGATACCCAGATACTGCAAGCTTGCGTTGGCAAGCGTGCGGCCGGTCCGGTAGGCACTTGTCATCATCAATTGCGCCAGCGTCGCCAGCACCCCTACAGCTAACAGCATTCCCATACCTTGCAAGGTGTGGGAATGCCATTCGCTGATGAGCGACGCCACCACGGCACCCGCACTGATGCTGCCGACAGAAAAATAAAATACGATGCGATCCTCTGGTTCTCCGGTCTTGCCTAGCGCAGTTACCTGCAGATAGGCCAGGGCGGCAAGTAGACCCGACAGCAGTCCCATCAGTCCACCCCATAGCTGATGGCGCTCCATCGTGGGTTGAAGCACGCACATCACGCCGGCGAAACCGACAAGCACCGTGCATACCAGGCGCGCATCCACTCGGCCACCGCCGAGCAAGGCCGAAGCGCCAACAAGCAGCAGCGCCATCCAGACCGGAGCCATATAGTTCAGAGTCACAGCGGTGGCAAGCGGCAACTCTCCTATTGCGTAGAACCAGAGTCCAAGCGCGCTTACGCCGGTGAGACTCCTCCAGGCATGCATTGCAGGGAAGTTGGTACGAAGCGTCCCGCCGCGAACATGGATGACCAGGGCCATCATCATCGCGCCTACGATGCCACGGTAGAATACGATCTCCGCCGTGCCGTAATTCGCCGACGCAAACTTGACACACGCGCCCATGGTCGCGAAAAGCAAGGATGCGCCAATCATCAGTACTGCCGGCGATAATTTTTCTTTCCCGTCTGGAACGGCTTTGATCGACATTTAGAAACTCCACCTCAGTCACCTTCTCGCCTCGATTCTTCAAATCCGGCAGGCTGCCTGTTTTCACCTGTAAGATTTTACAGCTATCCGTGCGCTCCGATCCCCTGTTAAATAACTTACCCAAATAGCAAATGGTGGCAAATGAGTGGCAACGTTCGTATGGAGGTAGATTGAAGCCGGATTTCCGTAAAAATAACAAGCGATCTACCGTCGCGGCGAAAATGGCTCTCCAGACGGCGGAACAGACACTTGGTCCGAACCATCCCCAAGTGGCCATGGGGAGAAATAATCTGGCCGTACTGTATTACGCTGAAGGGAACTATACCGAAGCCGAAATACTTCTCAAAAAAGCATTGCTGTTCTGGGAACAGGCGCATGGCGCATATGATCTCGACTTGGCCGCGAGCCTGAACAATTTGGCCGAGGTGCATCGCGGCCAGGGACATCTCGATCTGGCTGCAGCACTACTCGCACGTGCATTGGCAATTTGCGAAGAGGCCTTGGGCTCGGATCATCCCGATGTCGCCACCAGCCTGCACAATATTGCCGCGCTCTACTGCGAGCAGGCACGGTATGTGCCAGCCGAGCGATTCCTCCAACGCGCGCTCGAAATTTCGGAAAAAGCGGTCGGCCGGGATCATCCCGATGTGGCGATCTGCCTGAATAATTTAGCAGAGGTGCACCGTGCCCAGGAACAGCATGAAATAGCGGCATCGCTTCTCGCACGCGCGCTGGAAATTAGCGAAAAGGCACTGGGTCCGAATCATCCCGAGGTCGCCACGAATTTGAATAACCTGGCCTTGCTGTATCTCGCCCAAGGACAATATGCCGAGGCCGAACCGCTCCTCCAACGCGCACTCGCGATTTCGAAGGGCGTTCTCGGCCCCGTTCATCCCGACATTGCGGCCACCCTGCATAATCTCGCGGCGCTCTATCGAGGCAAAAAGAAATACTTGCAGGCTGACCGGCTTTATAAGCAGGCGTTGAGGATAAATGAAAAAAGTCTCGGCCTCGATCACCCCACCGTGGCCGTCAGCCTTAGGGCCCTGGCAGCCCTGTATCGCGATATGAACCTGCCCAATGAGGCGGAACCCCTTGAAGAACGCGCGTCGATAATATTGGCGATGCGTCGATAGCTATTTGATGGAACTGCCAGAATTCTGTCAGCATAATTCCGTTTGTTTCCTATCCCACTATCGAAATCATGCGTAGAGCCGCATTGAAACTTCTATATGCCAAAGCCGCTGCGTGGTTAGAAGATCTGGTGATAAAAAGACTCCATAGGGAAGCCAGGATCAATTATTCAGCGATGATCAAGGGGTGTTGCGGACTTTAAGCCCTAGCGATGCTCGGTGGAACGGAGAGCTCTCAGGGCGTAGTCGCATTGACATTCACGTACTTGTGAAAAATATCATCGAGCTTGGTCCTGTATTCATCCAGCCGGGGATCTTTCCCATAGGCGTCCGCGGTTTCGAGGACTGCCTTATTAAAATTTTCATCACCGGGGCGCACGAATAATGTGATCGATCCATCCCTGGCGAATGCCTTATCCCAACGGGCACGAATATCCGCCCAGAACCCGGCGGTCGATTTCCAGTAAGTCACCGCAGGTTCGAAGTCGTAACCTTCAATGCGGCGGTATTCGTTGAAACCGAACTCGCGCACCAGCATCACGTCTTTGCCATTTTCCGGGCGTATTACCTTGGTATTGTCCTGCTCATGCGTCCAGCCCTGTGGCGCGATGGTATGACGATTTTCCGCGTTGATCAGTTGGTAGTCTTCTCGGGTCGTGTATTCGCGCCGTGGTAACGGCCGCCAATTGCGATCGGAAGTCCAGGTTGAAATCCCATACTTATGATTCCATTTTCCGTTGCCGGAGTAGCGCGGCGCATCATTCACTTCATATACCAATTGCGTCCATGTGCCGGGGACTGTCGCAGCTTCGCGTTCACGCTGTTCGACCCGCTGGTTGCCGACATACACCCAGTGCTTGGGCGATTCGTAAACCCAATCCTGACGCCAGTGCTTGGTGATCGCGCCTCCACCCATCACCAGGATATGTTGCAGCGAGATGCGTTTACCGGCATCTTCCACCAGCAATACATGCTCGAATGCCATGCTGCGCTTGGGTGCCTTGCGCTCGTAGCCAGGCTTCAGCACGACCGTTTCGTCGAAATTGAATTTAACCTGGTAATTACCCAGCATTGCGAGGATGGCCCGGCGATCGCAGTCGAAAGCATTCTCGCCGGCGGCACAGGCGGCAACGGAACGTTCAACAGTCGGATAGTCGGCCGAAACCGGTTTTGTCAGGAAAGATTTACCGGCACACGCGCTGAGTAGTGGCAATAAAAGAAAGCTTGCTGCAACTGCATATGCGCCTTTCATCGTTATCTCCTTCATGAAGCGGATTAATCAGGAAAAGGGCTGCCTGAAATTGCGCAGTTATTCTCCCATCCTTCCCGAGAAATTGCCTTATCGAATTGTTCTATCTCTTTATCTTGTCGTCTATACCGCGGCCTTGTTGCTGCGAATAAACAGGTTCCGAACGGGCGGGCTGGCCAGGAGATTGTGCAGGAAGTTGGCTGGCAGGGATGATCGTTGCTGCTTATGACCAACTTAACATTATCTCTGCAATGTACGTCTGAGGGAATGCGACAAATTGTCGCAGATCGAAGCCTTAAACATGAATAGGGCATAGTCAATGCGCCCCCAGATCAATGGATGCAAGAAGGTCCCAAACTGATTGTTTCTGTAGAGAGCACGTTCTTCAGAAAGAGGCGTCATTCTGGAGCGAAAACGGTAGCTGATATCAATGTCGGAATGACGAATTGTTCGCCAAACAGGCGCTCTTGGCTACTCATCCCAGCCTCCCCAGAACAAAGACTGGGGTGAGCGGTCCAGCCAGGCAATGGGGTAGTGCGCGAGACCCGGATATAGGCGACTCCATACAACCGCCACCACAGCTAGGCTAAGTACGCCAACAAAAACCGGCTGCCAAAGCGCAGATAGACTAGAGTGACCATAAATCATGATGATAGGGCTGGCTCCCGCCGGAGGATGTACCGTCCTTGTAAGAAGCATATACCACAAGACCAACACTGCGCGAGCCATAGACCCATAACGAATCACCGAAGAACTGATAGCAGGCGATGCCGATGAGCGCTCCACCGAAGTGTCCGCCAAACAGGGCTCGCGGCTGGGCGGCTGGTGCACGTGTAAGGCCAAATAAAAATACTGCGGAGCCGCCCAACGAGGCAAAAAAGAATGGTGATGCTAGTGGCGCGACAAGGAAGAGTGCCGATGCAATACCTGCCGCAACACCAAGCGCGCACCATAACAGACGAGTTATAGGAGAATGGTGTATTCGCATATGGTTGCCTGAGAGTAGAAAGGATCGGGTGCCATGTCAAGAATGCGCTTTATATTTGCATCATGAGGGCAAACTATGATCGGCTGCACGATCAAATGAATGTTTTTAACGTGGGCATTCATTGGCTTTTGAAGGGACATAACAGCAAGCTTACCTTTGACTACCAGAACAGGCCTGTATTTAACGCCAGCGCTTCGGGTGATCGTTAAAACTTCCAACAGAGGCCAATTCGTACTGCAATATCAGATTGCTTTCTAAAGGACTCTATTCGTATCGTCCCAAGAAAACAGTTCCGGCAGCCAGGTCTTCTGTATAAAATTGCCGCCATGATCGCCATCGCGCAATTAATCGATTTTTCTGCGTCGTCCGTTGACGTAGCTCGCTCCCTGATCGGCGCGACCCTGCTGGTTGATGGAGTCGGGGGCCGGATTGTCGAGACGGAAGCCTATGACCACGAAGACCCGGCATCGCACAGCTTTGGCGGTCCGACCAAGCGTAACAGGGTGATGTTCGGCCCTCCCTGCAGGGCTTATATCTATCGTTCCTACGGAATACACTGGTGCCTCAATTTCGTTTGCCGGTTGGATGGGCATGGCGCAGGCGTTTTAATCCGGGCGCTCGAACCGCTTGCCGGGCTGGATATCATGCGCGCGAGGCGCGGGCTCAGCAATACACGCCTCCTTTGCGCCGGGCCCGGGCGGGTCTGTCAAGCGCTCGGCATTACGGATGAACACAGCGGCATGGAGATCGACTC
>JBOIFK010000186.1:0-10928 GCA_050741585.1 Nitrosospira sp. | reverse complement strand
GTCGTAGCCTTGGCCGCAGTCTTCTTGCGTTCCGGCTGCAAGCGCAGAAATACGGTTTGACTCCCATTCAGCACCGCGCGGCTGGCTGCGGTGAGGCGCAGCGAACCGTATCCCTCCCCATCCGCGGTTAACAAGCCAAGCGCCGCCAGTTGGCGAAACACCGCGCGCCATGCCTTTTCTTCCAGTTCTTTGCCGATACCGAACGTGCTGACCTTGTCGTGACCCCACTGTCTCACGCGCTCGGTATCATTGCCGCGCAGCACGTCAATCAGATGACCGGCGCCAAAGCGCTGGCCAGTGCGGAAGGCGCAGGACAGCGCCTTTTGCGCCGCCACCGTGCCATTCCACACTTGTGGCGGGTTGAGGCAGACATCGCAATTACCGCAAGCAGCATTGCTTACAGCTTCACCAAAATACTCAAGCAGGCGCGCGCGTCGGCAGGTCGTGGCCTCGCACAGCGCGAGCAGGGCCTCGAGCTTGGTTGAGGCTATCCGTTTAAACTGCGCTTGTGCTTCGGAACCCTCGATCATGCGCCGCTGCTGTACTACCTCACCCAAACCGTAAGCCATCCATGCATTGGCCGCTTGACCGTCGCGCCCGGCCCGGCCGGTTTCCTGATAATAGCCTTCGACACTTTTGGGCAGATCAAGGTGCGCGACGAAGCGCACGTCCGGCTTGTCGATACCCATACCGAACGCAATTGTGGCGACCATGACCACGCCGTCTTCGCACAAAAATTTTTCCTGATTGCGGCTGCGCTCCGACGCGTCCATTCCGGCGTGATATGCAAGCGCGCGTATGCCTTTTTCGACCAGCCATGCTGCCGTTTCCTGGACTTTTTTGCGCGACAGGCAATAGACGATGCCGGCGTCGCCATTATGTTCAGCACGGATAAAGGCGAGCAATTGCGCCTTGGCATTTACCTTATCCACGATCTGGTAGCGGATATTGGGGCGGTCGAAACTGGAAACAAAAATCCGCGCGCTATCGAGGCCAAGGCGCTCAACGATTTCCTTGCGCGTCACGCTATCCGCTGTCGCCGTCAGGGCGATGCGCGGTACGTTGGCAAATCGCTCATGCAGAATCGAAAGCTGGATATATTCCGGGCGGAAATCGTGACCCCATTGCGACACGCAGTGTGCCTCATCAATGGCGAACAGCGAAAGCGGAGTGCGTGCCAGAAGATCGAGAAAGCGCGTCGTCAGTAACCGTTCCGGTGCCACATACACCAGATCGTATGTGCCCGTGAGCATGCCGCGCTCGACCGCCGCAGCTTCCATCGGGGACAAGGAAGAATTGAGAAACGCCGCGCGCACCCCTGCTTCATGCAATGCCGCTACCTGATTCTGCATCAGCGCAATCAGCGGCGAAATGACTACCGCGACGCCGTCGCGCAATAACGCAGGAATCTGATAACACAGTGACTTGCCGCCACCAGTCGGCATCAACACCAGACAATCCCCGCCTCCCGCAACATGTGCGATCACCTCGGCCTGCCGCCCGCGAAAGGCGGGATAGCCGAAAACGTCTTTGAGAAAGGTGAGCGCGTGGGACATCAGCTCAAGAATTGTCAGCTATCGAAAGCGAATTTTAGAAAATCCGGAATTATCCTGCTCGGGCGTTAGACGCACATCAGCCAATCAATTTCCAGGCCAGGTGTTTTCCCGCGAGCAGCGGAATCAGTGTTTCCCCGGCAAATTCCAATTGTTCAGGCATAGTCCAGTTTTCCTTTTCCAGGGTAATGGTCTCCGTATTGCGCGGCAGCTTATAGAAATCCGCGCCATGAAAGCTGGCAAAGGCTTCCAGTTTGTCCAGGGCACCTGCATGTTCAAAAGCTTCCGCATAGAGTTCAATGGCTGCGCGGGCGGTGTAAATGCCTGCGCAGCCACAGGCATTTTCCTTGGCGGATCTGGAATGCGGCGCGCTGTCGGTACCGAGAAAAAATTTAGCGCTGCCGCTGGTCACGGCTTCAACCAGCTTGCGGCGATGAATTTCGCGCTTCAATGCGGGGAGGCAGTAGTGGTGCGGCCGGATGCCTCCCTGAAAGAGGGCATTTCGGTTAAGCAGCAAATGATGGACGGTAACAGTGGCAGCAATGTTGCTTGATGCGCCTTTGACGAATTCCACCGCCTCCCGCGTCGTAATATGTTCGAACACGATCCGCAATTCCGGGAAGCGCTGCGTAATAGGGATTAGCACCCGTTCCAGAAAAACTTTTTCCTTGTCGAATACATCCACTTCGGGATCGGTCACTTCACCATGTACCAGCAGCGGCATGCCTACCTGTTCCATCATTTCGAGCGTGGGATAGCATCCCCCAATATCGATAACGCCCGCAGCGGAATTTGTTGTGGCGCCGGCAGGATAATACTTCACACCGTGGATTGCACCGCTCCTCCCAGCCTCAATGATTTCTGACGGTGTAGTGTGGTCGGTAAGATAGAGTGTCATTAGCGGCTCGAAGCGCATTCCCCGCGGTACAGCAGCAAGGATGCGATCGCGATACGCCAGCGCCATCCCGGTCGTCACTACCGGCGGCTTGAGGTTGGGCATGACGATGGCGCGTGCGAAGCGCCGCGCAGTGTCCGGCAACACTGCGCGCATCTGCTCGCCGTCGCGCAGATGCAGGTGCCAGTCGTCCGGGCGAGTGAGGGTTAACGTTGTCAATACGGTTTCTGATGGTGTGTGCTGCAGTTATTCCTATGGGTTGAAAACCTATCCTGGCGGTCGGTTGGGCCATAGACCTGAATTCAGCTCGTTGTTTACATGGAAATGCAATCGCACGAGAATTGCAGCTAGTCTGTTATTCGCCCCTCCAGTGTTGCGCGGGAATGCTCGGCTTTTTCCGCAATGAGCTGGGTTGCGGCAGCAACCTGTCCCCATGTGTTCCAGAGCAGGACACCGCGTACGCGCCCATCGCGTAGATAGTAAATTACCCCTTTGCGGAAAGGTTCTTTCCAATCTTCGACAATATCAAGGCTGGCATCCAGCTCTCCCACCGCTTCGTAGCCCAGGTCAAACAGGTCGGAATAAAAGAACGGCTGGTGACGGTAGGCATCCGCTTGCCCCGCCATGTTTCTGCCCGCCATTTCTCCCATGACGTTTGCGTTGTCCTCATGTTCCACGCGCGTACGTTTTTCCAATAGAGCGCTATGGAAATTTGCCACATCACCCGCTGCATAGATATCGGGATTGCTTGTGCGTAACTGCTCGTCCACGACAATGCCGTTGTCCACCGCAAGTCCGGCCCCTGCGGCCAACTCGGTGTTGGGGAGAATGCCCAGCCCGGCTACGACTCCATCGGCGGAGATTTCCGTGCCGTTTCCGGTAGTCACAATCGTTTTGGCGCCTGTCGTACGGACGGATTTAACGGTTTCAGACGCGAGCACGGTGACGCCCTTTTCGCGGTAATAAGAATTGATGAACTCGACCAGGGGGGGTGGATAAACGCGCGCGCCGATGCCATTTTCCGGAAAGATCATTGTGACTCGTTTGTTGTTCATTGCAAGTGCAGCGGCAATTTCGGAACCAATGAATCCTCCGCCGATCACAACGAAATCCGAGCCGTGCTCGCTCAGTTCGCGCAATTTCCGATAGTCGTCCGCGGTCCTGAAATAGATAATGCTCTCGCTGAAATCGGGAAAACGCCGTACCCGGCCACCTGTGGCGAGCAGAAGCTTTTCGTAGGTGTAGACGTTTCCGGCGTTATCAGTCGCCGTCTTTTTTGACGGGTCGAGTTCGACTACTTTCTTGCCGAGATGCATGGCAACGTCAAGACCGTGGGCGTTGCGCCAGATGGATTCGTATGGCGCGTCCTTCCATAATGATTTGGTAAGAGGCGGGCGATCATAAGGCAGATGGATCTCCTCGCAAATCATGGCAATGGCGCCGTTTTGGTCAACTTTGCGGATACCGTGAACAGCAGAATCGGCGGTCATTCCACCACCGACGATAAGATATTTATGATGTTTCATGAAAATTCCTTGTAGACGTGCAACACGTGCTCATTAAAAATTGACCAAAATATTTCGAAATTTTTTGCCTTGAATTTATGGGGAAGGTTGCTAAAGCATATCGCCGAATACATCATAGAGGGAACCACCCGGTAGTTTGGAAAACCCCGCGAGTTCCCGTTCTTGCGAGAATAATAGCACTTTGTGTTTTTTACAGGAATGGATGGCCTGCGTGCAAGCGCTATTGGCAGACCAGGTGATTCATCCTTCTTCAATAAACTTATGCCAGTATATAATGGGTTCCTCTACAAATTCAAAGTTATGGGCGGACATGGCCCCGACAACTACGATGACCACAATGGATGATACAAAAACTGATTCGGGAACGACCGCGATTGATATTTGCGTTCAGCGTGCGCGGGAAGCCCTGGAATCTCAGCTCCCGCGAATTAAAGACAAGGGATATGATTTCGCGCCTCAATTCCGGCAAATGACGATTCAGCTCTACCTGGCGGGCGTAATGTGGCGCTGCGGGGAGAGCCTCGATTTATCAATCAACCCCCGTGAGCATGCTTTTGCGGCGCTTCAATCAATGCTAATCAGTGACGGCATGAGTAAAAAACAGGCTCGGCAGCGAATTGAATTTCTGAATAGCATGTCCCGAGTGGAAGACGGCAGTGATACGCTCGCCATCGCGGTCGGTCATGAAGCGGTACCGAATGACGATAGCCTGGCCACGGTCTTCGAGGAGTATCGAGACGAGATACGGGTGTCGGGCTCATTGTGGCGCTTTTACGAGCGTGGTAAAAAAATAATGTTTATCGGTGGTGCGGTAGCCGCCTTTGTAACGATTTGGGCTGTGACGATTTTCCTTCCAAAAACTGAAGGAATTGATGTGCTGGCGGCGGGGCTTCTGGCTGCTACCCTGGTTGTACTTCCGACGTTTTTGATCGGGTTATTGATTTATCGCACGAAGATCAAAAAATCAACTCCTCCAACTTCGCCTCCGCCATGACGGCAGAATGCCTGGGATGCTGAACTGCTCCGAATCCACCTGTGCTTAGGGCCCACTTTGGCATCTGCTCGTACGCACATTCATGAGCGCCCGGGGCGCGGTCAGTCTGCACGGAGGGTGAAAGCCGAAGCTGGACAACGTATAATTGTTTGTCCAGACATCCACCGCGATATAGCCGGTTCGACCACATAATGAGTGCCAAGATCATGGATGGCAATGTGTTAGCCAAAGAAGTGCGGGCCGAATGGAAGATACGCGCCGGGCGCTTGACGGAGATAGGGGTGCAACCGGGGTTGGCCGTCGTCATCGTTGGCGACAATCCGGCTTCAAGCATATACGTGCGAAACAAGGCCAAGGCCTGCAGCGAAACGGGAATCTACTCGGAAATACATGCACTTCCGGAAGGCACGAGCCAGGAAGAGGTAATACAGCGCATTCAGGAACTGAACAATAAACCCGGAATCCACGGCATACTGGTGCAGTTGCCGTTACCACGGCATTTTGAAAGCAGCAAGGTCATTGCATCGATCGCGGTAGAAAAGGATGCGGACGGCTTTCATCTCTATAATGTCGGCGCGCTTGTCGCTGGTAATACTGTTTTTCCGCCTTGTACTCCTTATGGCGTGATGAAAATGCTGGAAAAATACAGCATTCCGGTTGAAGGACAACATGCGGTAGTGGTAGGCCGCAGCAACATCGTAGGTAAGCCGATGGCACTGATGCTATTGCAGAAGGGCGCTACCGTCACAATCTGCACATCGAAGACGCGCGAACTGGCCGAGCACACGAAACGGGCCGATATCCTGGTGGTTGCCGTCGGAAAGCCGCATATGATCACGGCCAGTATGGTGAAGCCCGGTGCGACGGTAGTGGACGTTGGCATCAATCGCATGCCCGACGGTAAGCTTGCGGGTGACGTGGATTTCGGGCCGGTCAAGGAGAAAGCAGGTCACATCACCCCTGTCCCAGGCGGGGTGGGCCCGATGACCATCACCATGTTGCTATGTAATACCATCGAGGCTGCGGAACGCGCCCTGGCGACTCAAGCACAGGTTTAGCCGCAAACTAACGCCGGCTAAACTCACATATTGCGAGAAAAAATGGAACCCTTACCCGACATAGACCCAACTGAAACGCAGGAATGGCTTGAAGCGCTGGAATCCGTGCTGACGCAAGAGGGTACGGAGCGGGCACATTATCTGCTGGAAAGGCTGGTGGAGAAAGCCCGCCGGTCGGGTGCCTATCTTCCCTATAGCGCGACCACCGCCTACATCAATACGATTCCGCCCGGTAAGGAGGACCGCTCGCCTGGTAATCACGCGCTGGAGCATCGTATCCGCTCTTATGTGCGCTGGAACTCAATGGCGATGGTGTTGCGCGCCAATAAAAATTCCAATGTGGGGGGCCATATTGCAAGTTTTGCGTCCGCGGCAACGCTCTATGACGTCGGCTATAATCATTTTTGGCATGCCGCCAGCGATGCCCACGGTGGGGATCTGATATTTGCCCAGGGTCATTCTTCTCCCGGCCTTTATGCCTACGCTTTTCTACTGGAGCAACTGTCGCAGGAGCAACTTGATAATTTCCGCCAGGAGGTCGACGGGAAGGGCATATCGTCTTATCCGCATCCATGGCTGATGCCCGATTTCTGGCAATTTCCGACCGTATCCATGGGTCTGGGGCCGTTGATGGCGATCTATCAGGCGCGTTTCATGAAATATCTGGACAGCCGTGGGCTCGTCAATACCCAGGGACGCAAAGTCTGGGCCTTCATGGGTGATGGAGAAATGGATGAACCGGAGTCCCTGGGCGCAATTTCGCTGGCGTCACGTGAGAATCTGGATAACCTGATTTTTGTCATCAACTGCAATCTTCAGCGTCTTGACGGGCCGGTACGTGGCAACGGTAAAATTATTCAGGAATTGGAGGCCGCTTTTCGCGGTGCCGGCTGGAATGCTATCAAGGTGATCTGGGGCTCCTACTGGGATCCTTTGCTTGCCAAGGATACCAAGGGTCTGCTGCAGCAACGCATGATGGAATGCGTTGACGGTGAATATCAGACTTTCAAATCCAGGGATGGCGCATACGTGCGTGAACATTTCTTCGGCAAATATCCGGAACTGCTGGAAATGGTCGCCAATATGTCTGACGACGACATCTGGCGTTTGAATCGCGGTGGCCATGACCCGCATAAAGTCTATGCTGCTTACGCTGCCGCGGCGAGACACACGGGGCAACCCACCGTGATACTCGCCAAAACCATCAAGGGCTATGGAATGGGCGAAGCGGGCGAGGCACAGAATATTACCCATCAGCAAAAGAAAATGGGTACGACGTCGCTGAAAGCATTCCGCGATCGCTTCGGACTGCCGATTGCAGACGACAAGATAGACGATATACCGTATCTGAAATTTGATAAGGACTCACCCGAATTCGGTTATGTGCAACAGCGGCAGCAGGCGTTGGGAGGCTTCATTCACCGCCGCCGGCGCAAGGCCGAAGCGCTGCAGGTCCCGCCGTTATCCGCGTTCGAGACGCTGCTCAAGGCGGGCGGCGAAGGGCGGGAATCCTCTACCACCATGGCGTTTGTACGCATACTCAATGTGCTGGTAAAAGACAAGAATATCGGCAAGCGTGTCGTGCCGATTGTTGCGGATGAGTCGCGCACTTTCGGCATGGAGGGCATGTTCCGTCAATTGGGCATCTGGTCGTCAACGGGACAGCTCTATACCCCGCAGGATGCTGAACAATTAATGTATTACAAGGAAGACAAGAACGGCCAGATTCTGCAAGAGGGCATCAACGAAGCCGGGGCCATGTCGTCATGGATGGCGGCGGCAACTGCTTACAGCACTCATGGCGTGCAGATGATTCCGTTCTACATCTTCTATTCGATGTTCGGCTTTCAGCGTATCGGTGATCTTGCCTGGGCGGCGGGGGATATGCGTTGCCGTGGATTTTTGCTGGGCGGCACCGCCGGGCGCACGACTTTGAATGGAGAGGGATTGCAGCATGAGGACGGCCATAGCCACCTGTCCGCATCCACTATTCCCAACTGTGTCTCCTACGATCCCACCTTTGCATATGAGCTTGCTGTCATCATTCAGGATGGCCTGCGCCGCATGTACGAGGTGCAGGAAGATGTCTATTATTATATTACCGTAATGAACGAAAATTACTCGCACCCAGAAATGCCGGTCAATGCGGAGCAAGGTATATTGAAAGGCATGTATCTGTTCCGGGAGGGTAATCGTGTAGAGGGGGAGCATTCCGGGTTGCGGGTGCAATTGCTCGGTTCCGGCACCATCCTGCGCGAAGTGATTGCGGCGGCGGAAATACTGGAAAAAGAATATGGCGTTGCTGCCGATATCTGGAGCGTCACCAGCTTCAACGAATTGCGGCGCGAAGCGCTGAATATAAACCGCTGGAACATGTTGCACCCCGCCGAACCGGCAAAATTGTCCTATGTGGGTACATGTCTTGGAGATCGCGAGGGACCGGTGGTGGCAGCCACCGACTATATGAAAATTTTTGCCGATCAGATACGTGAATTTGTGCCGAGGCGCTACAAAGTGTTAGGGACGGATGGCTTCGGGCGTTCCGATACACGTGAAAAACTGCGCCGGTTTTTCGAAGTGGATCGCTATTATGTCACAGTCGCCGCGCTTAATGCGCTGGCGGAGGAAGGCAGGATGCCGGCCGAAAAAGTGGTACAAGCGATAGATAGGTTCGGTATTGACCCGGACAAGCCGAATCCGGTGACGGTATGAGGAAACGGAAGTGCAGGAGCCGATTTTGTACGTAAATACATAAACACCAGTGAAGGACAAGGGCGTGGCGGAGACTAAACAGGTATTGATTCCCGATATCGGCGACTTTAAGGACGTGCCCGTGATAGAAGTGCTGGTGAAAGCCGGCGACTCGATCAAGGCCGAAGATCCCCTGATCGTGCTGGAATCAGACAAGGCAACGATCGAGGTGCCTTCCCCCTTTGCGGGCATCGTCGGCGAAGTATCCGTGCAGGTCGGCGATAAAGTCGCCGAAGGCACGCTCGTTTTGGCGATGCAAGTCTCCGAAGCAGACAATGCTGCAGCGGCTGCCCAACCAGCGCCAGCCTCGGGCCCGCAGCCGACTCAGTTGTCCTCCCAGCCCTTGCCTCCTCCGGCCCCAGCCCAGGGTTCTGAGCCGGTGGCGGCAACTCCTGGATCCGCGCCAGCCTCAATCTCGAGCCCACAGTCACCTCCGCAGCCCGCCCGCCCGGAATCTCTTCCACCCATAGATGAAGCCACTTTCGCGAAAGCCCATGCCAGCCCCTCTGTGCGCCGGTTTGCGCGCGAACTGGGCGTGAACCTTGGCTTGGTGAGCGGGAGCGGCCCAAAACAGCGCATACTCAGAAAAGACATACAGGGCTACGTTAAAGCAGCTTTATCAAGGTTTCCCGGCGGCAATGGCGCAGAACTCCATCTGCTGTCCTGGCCGCAAGTGAATTTTGCAAAGTTCGGTCCGGTGGAGTTGAAACCACTGTCGCGTATCCAAAAGATGTCTGGAGCGAACTTGCATCGTAACTGGGTGATGATCCCGCATGTCACGCAGTTCGACGAAGCCGACATTACCGATCTGGAGGCCCTGCGCAAGGAATCCAATGAGGCAACGAAACAAGATGGCGTCAAAGTCACGATACTTGCTTTTCTGATGCGGGCGTCAATAGCGGCGTTGAAAAAATTTCCCGAATTCAATGCCTCACTTGATAGCGCGTCGGTTGGCAGCGATAGTGGTGAATTGAATCTGGTGATCAAGAATTATTATCATCTTGGTTTTGCGGCGGATACGCCAAGTGGACTGATGGTACCGGTAATTCGCGATGTCGATAAAAAGGGAGTGATCGCCATTGGCAGAGAGATGGCTGATCTTGCAACGCTCGCCCGCGAGGGTAAGCTCAAACCCACCGAAATGCAGGGCGCGAGCTTTACCATTTCCAGCCTCGGAGGCATCGGTGGAACCGCATTCACCCCCATCATCAATGCGCCGGAAGTCGCCATCCTGGGTGTATCGCGCGCCAGTATGAAACCGGTTTATCGCGATGACCAGTTTATTCCACGTCTAATGTTGCCCTTGTCTTTATCCTATGATCACCGTGTCATCGATGGCGCAACCGCCGCGCGCTTCACTTCCCATCTGGTCGAGGTCCTGGCAGACATGCGCCGGGTATTGTTATGAAGATCAATTTTTCGCTGCGAAAATGCGCAGATAAAACATTATCCTGAACCTGCCCTATAGCGAACGCCCCAGAGGATGAAGATTAGGTAATGCAAAAGGTCATTGCAGGTCATGGCGCTCAGCCGACAACAGAACTGGAAAACGAGCGATCAACTGCCGGGTTCAGGATGATGGGAAATTGTCTCCGCCCTTTTTTCCTTTTTGCATGTCGGACTCCGTCAAGCGATGTATAAAGCTGAATTTCCTCTCATTGGTGTCTTCGGCGGTACCTTTGATCCCATTCATTATGGTCATCTGCGCGTCGCTGAAGAAATTGCCGAAACGGCCAGCCTGCAGGAAATGCGCTTTATTCCAGCCGGCATGCCACGTTTGCGCCGCACTCCTGTTGCGTCGCTCAAGCACCGCGCGGCAATGTTGCGGGTAGCGATTCAAGGCAATTCCAGGTTTGTTCTGGACGAGCGCGAAATTCGCCGTGGCGGCGTTAGCTACAGCGTGGAGTCGTTGCGTGAACTCAAGCGGGAACTAGGGGCGGACGTCATACTATGCTTCATTATCGGCGCGGATGCCTTCATGAAACTTGCCGAATGGCATCGTTGGCGTGAACTGTTCGAGCTATGCCATTTCATTATTGCGGCCCGTCCAGGCCATCCGTCAACAATAAACCGCGACGCCTTGCCGCGGGAATTGGCGGAGGAGTGCACGCAACGCTGGATATCCAGAGAGGATAATCTCAAACAGGCATC
>JBOIFK010000185.1:0-11996 GCA_050741585.1 Nitrosospira sp. | reverse complement strand
GCCATGTACTTGCTGACGATGGCTGCGGCCGGGTATTACCTCCGTTTTTTTGGGGGAAGCTGGGGCACGGTCATGCAGGTGACTTTCCTGTTTGGAGCGGTGATCCTTTTATTGGCGATGTTGTTCTCGGGGACTTTACGCTCCTGGCTCAGGGTCTTCATCAGCAAGCATTTTTTTAGCTACAACTATGACTATCGGGAAGAGTGGCTACGTTTTACACGTACCCTTTCAGAGGGTGAGCATGGATTGGGAGAACGCGTAATCCAGGCCCTGGCTCAATTGGTGGAGAGTCCCGGCGGGGGGTTGTGGATTAGCCGGGAGTCTGGCAACTGTGAGCCTATAGCACATTGGAACATGCCTTTGGCAACTGGGTTTGAGGCCATTAATAGCCCTTTTTGCAAGTTTTTAGAGCAGAAAGAATGGGTAATAGAATTGCAGGAATACGCGGCAAATCCAGAAAAATATTCCGCAATTCCCCTTCCTCAATGGTTGCAAGCCATTCCGAAAGCCTGGCTGGTGGTGCCGCTGGTTCAGCGTCGGAAGTTACTTGGCTTAGCAGTGTTGGCCGAGCCCAGAAGCAAAGTAAAGCTGAACTGGGAGGTGAGTGATCTTCTTAAAGTCGCCGGGAACCAGGCGGCAAGCTACCTTGCGCAACATGAAGCGGCCAACGCACTTCTGGTGGCGCGCCAGTTTGAATCATTCAACCGCATGTCAACCTTTGTCGTGCATGACTTGAAAAACCTGGTATCCCAGTTATCGCTCTTGCTTTCCAATGCAGAGAAACATAAAAAAAATCCTGATTTTCAGCGGGATATGATTGAGACGGTGTATCTCTCCGTTCAAAAAATGAAACGACTTCTAGAGAAATTAAGCGGCGGCGGCGATGCGTCGGAGAAGCCAGCGTCCATTTTTATAGCCCAGTTATTGCAGGAAGCGGTAAAGAGTAAATCCGTTGTCGAACCAAGGCCAATTCTTGAGATATTGGATCCCGGCCTCGCTGTGTATGCGAATTCGTCGCGTCTCGAGCGAGTGATGGGTCATCTCATACAGAACGCGATAGAAGCGACTTCTCGAGACGGACAGGTTCGAGTCCGGTTGGAAAGAGAGAAAGATTTCGCGATAGTTGAGATTAAGGACACAGGGCACGGCATGAGTGAAGAGTTCATCCGTGAGAGGCTTTTCAAGCCCTTCGAAACCACTAAATCGGCAGGCATGGGCATAGGCGTATTTGAAAGCAGGGAATATGTGGCTGAACTAGGGGGAGAGCTGGAAGTGGCCAGCAGCGAAGCAGACGGCACAATTTTCCGTATCATCCTGCCTCTTCATCAAAATGATCGCGTTGTTGAAGCCGTTAGTTGAAGCTGAAATTCATTCAGGCCAAGTTATTAATCCATGTCAGAGCTAGAAATCAGCAAAGGGGGCGCAAGTGAGTCAGGATAAAAAAAATCTGCTAATAATTGAAGATGACCCTGGGTTGCAGAAACAGTTGCGTTGGAGTTTTGATGCCTATGAAGTGCTGGTGGCGCGCGACCGTGAAAGCGCCCTCACCCTGGTGCGACGGCATGAGCCGGCAGTGGTCACCATGGATCTGGGGCTTCCACCCGACCCAGATGGCGCTTCAGAAGGGCTGGCCACCCTGGAACAGATACTTGAACTCGCACCGGATACCAAGCTGATCGTCCTTACGGGCAACCAGGATCATGGAAATGCATTAAAGGCGATCGATATGGGAGCCTACGATTTTCATCAAAAACCTTTTGATCCCGAGATGCTGGGGCTGGTGGTGGAGAGAGCGTTTTACCTGCATGCACTTCAGCAGGAGAACCGCCGGCTATTACAAGCTCAGGCCCCCTCGCTCATCAGCGGAATTGTCACGCGCGACCCAGGCCTGGTTAAGGTATGCCGCAGCATAGAGAAAGTTGCCCCGTCGGATGCTACCGTAATATTGCTGGGCGAGAGTGGCACAGGCAAGGAAATTCTGGCAAGAACTCTCCATCAGTCGAGTGCCAGACAAGGGAAACGCTTTATGGCAATCAATTGCGCAGCAATCCCCGAGGCGCTCTTGGAAAGTGAATTGTTCGGCTACGAAAAGGGGGCATATACGGGAGCAGCCAAGCAGACCCTGGGTAAAATTGAACTTGCCGATGAGGGCACTTTTTTTCTTGACGAAGTGGGTGATTTGCCCATGCCGCTGCAGGCAAAACTTCTTCGTTTCCTGCAAGAACGGGTGATTGAAAGAATCGGAGGCCGTAAGGAGATCCCGGTTGACGTGCGTATCGTCTGCGCAACGCACCAGAACCTGAAAAAACTGATTGAGGAAGGACGCTTTCGTGAAGATCTTTACTATCGTCTGAGCGAAATTGTCATCACAATCCCTCCCCTGCGAGAGCGAGCGGGCGACGCTGCCTTGCTGGCACATCATTTCAAGAATAAATTCTCTGTCCAGGAGAGGCGTTCTTCACTGAATTTTAGTCAGGAGGCCCTTGCTGCGATTGAAAACCATCCGTGGCCTGGCAACGTACGAGAAATGGAGAATTGCATCAAGCGTGCCGTGATTATGGCCGATGGCCCTCTGATCAGCGCGGAAGACCTTGGCTTACAAACTTCAGCCACCCCGGCGGAACCCATTAATCTTCGCCAGATACGGGACAAGGCGGAATGTGATGCTTTAATGAAGGCGCTGGCAAGAGTGGACGGTAATGTGGTCAAGGCAGCGGAATTATTAGGCGTGAGCCGCCCTACGATTTATGATTTAATGAATCGTCATGGGCTAAAATAAGCATTTTCAGCACCAGCTCACCCTTCATTGCTATTTAATAAGCGGGTTTATTTTCATGCTAGATCTTGTTCATAAGCTTATTTTTAAGTCTGCTGATCGCTCTCCCGATTCGGAAGCATTGGTATATCAAGGAGACCGGCTCGATTATGCCACCTTGACCGGAAAGATGGAGTCAGCGGCGAAGGCAATGCTTGCCTTAGGGCTTGATCGGGGAGAGCGCGTTGCGGTTTATCTGGAGAAGCGGACAGAAACGGTTGCTGCCCTGTTTGGCGCCACCGCTGCAGGGGGGGTCTTCGTCCCCGTCAATCCCATTCTTAAGCCAGAGCAAGTGGCCTATATCCTGCGCGACTGCAATGTAAGGATCCTGGTGACCTCAGCCGACCGGTTGAAGCTGCTGGTAGCCGTTCTGCCGCAGTGCCATGACTTGCATACGGTGATGATGGTCAAACCGGCGGGGGCTCTGCCGGTCATCTCTGGCCTGAATATTGTCGCCTGGGAGGATGCCCTTGGTGCGGGCGAGCATGTCCGGGCGCACCATAGCATCGACAGCGATATGGCCGCGATTCTTTACACTTCCGGGAGCACCGGCAAGCCAAAAGGCGTGGTCCTTTCCCACCGCAACCTGGTAGCGGGGGCGACCAGCGTTGTCCAGTACCTGGAAAATCGTCCGGATGACAGGATTCTGTCAGTGCTGCCGCTGAGCTTTGACTACGGGCTCAGTCAACTTACCACGGCCTTCCGTGTCGGGGCGACGAGCGTCCTGATGAATTATTTGCTGCCGCGGGATATCATCGATCTCGTCGAGAAGGAGCGCATCACCGGCCTTGCCGCGGTGCCGCCCTTATGGATTCAACTGGCTCAATTGAAATGGCCAGGGGATATTTCAATGCGTTATATTACAAATTCCGGCGGGGCAATGCCTCGAGCGACGCTCGATTTGCTGCGCAGCATATTTTCCAATGCCAAGGTATTTCTTATGTACGGTCTCACCGAAGCGTTTCGCTCGACGTTTCTTCCGCCGGAGCAAGTGGATGGTCGCCCCGACTCCATAGGCAAGGCCATCCCCAATGCCGAGGTGCTAGTCCTGCGCGAGGATGGTTCACTCTGTGCGGTCGGTGAGCCGGGAGAACTGGTGCATCGCGGAGCGCTGGTCTCCATGGGGTACTGGAACGACCGGGAAAAAACCGCGGAGCGTTTTAAACCCGTCCCTTCCCGCCAATCCGGGTTGACCATTCCGGAAATGGCCGTATGGTCGGGAGATACGGTTCGCATGGACGAAGAAGGTTTCCTGTATTTTATCGGTCGCCGCGATGAAATGATCAAAACATCGGGTTATCGTGTTAGCCCCACCGAAGTCGAGGAAGTCATTTATGCCACGGCACTGGTGGGAGAAGTTGCCGTCATCGGAATCCCTCATCCAATGTTGGGCCAGGCCATCGTCGCGATTGTAACGCCGCGGGAAGGCGCGAGCATCGACCACGATGCATTGCTGGCAACGTGCAAGGTCCATCTGCCGGCATTCATGCTACCCACCCGGATCGAGTCCAGGGAAGGCAATTTGCCGCGCAATCCCAACGGCAAAATTGATCGCAAGCTCCTGGCCCAGGAGTTGCTGAATACCTCTTCAGAAGGTGGCGCATGAGCAGTAACCGTCCGCAGCATGCTCCCATGACCCGGTTTCCGATTCGCGACAACTGCCTCCAGATTGGCGGCGTGTCCCTCATGCGGTTGGCGCAGCGGGTCGGTAGAACGCCGTTCTACGCATATGACCGGCAACAGATAACCGAGCGGGTCGCTTTTCTGCGTCAGCATCTGCCCACCGAGATTCACCTTCACTACGCCATGAAGGCCAATCCCATGCCTGCAATCGTGCAGCATATGGCCGGCCTGGTGGATGGCATCGACGTGGCATCGGGGGGCGAAATGAGAGTGGCCCTTGATACACTGATGTCCCCCGGACTGATTAGCTTTGCCGGTCCGGGAAAAGGCGACGACGAACTCTCCTGTGCCATTGCTGCCGGAATTGTCTTGAACATGGAATCCGAGCGGGAAATGGAACGTATCGCCAGTCTGGGAATGCACCTTGGCATTCGTCCGAAAGTGGCGGTTCGAGTCAACCCTGATTTCGAGCTTAAATCCTCAAGCATGAAAATGGGTGGAGGGCCAAAGCCGTTTGGTGTGGATACCGAGCGCGTTCCCGCCATGCTTAACCGGATCGGTCAGCTGGAGCTCGATTTCGAGGGATTTCATATCTTCAGCGGTTCGCAAAACCTGAAAGTGGCGGCGATCCAGGAGTCCCACGAAAAAACGCTGCAGCTCGGAATCTCTCTTGCCCGCTATGCGCCCGCTCCCGTACGCCTTCTGAATATCGGTGGCGGCTTTGGCATTCCTTATTTCCCAGGTGATGAGGCGTTGGATCTGGTGGCAGTCGGTAAAAACCTGCGCCGCCTGATGCCCGAACTAAAACAGCAGCTTCCCGAGGCACGCGTGGTAATTGAACTTGGGCGGTATCTGGTAGCGGAGGCGGGAATCTACGTATGCCGAGTGCTGGAGCGGAAGAAATCGAGGGGGCAGATATTCCTGATAACGGATGGCGGCCTGCATCACCACCTCGCCGCCTCCGGAAATTTTGGCCAGGTAATCCGTAAGAATTATCCCGTTGTTGTTGGCAATAGAATACATGGTGGCGAAAGGGAAACTGTCTCGGTAGTGGGGCCGCTTTGCACCCCGTTGGATCTACTGGCAGATCAGATGGAAATGACCAGGGCCGAAGCCGGAGACTTGATCGTTGTTTTCCAGTCGGGCGCTTACGGCTTAACCGCGAGTCCGACGGCATTCCTCAGTCATCCGGCTCCCATTGAAGTGCTGGTTTAGTGTAACGACTAGACCATCCTAATTCGCCCCCGGTAGCGAATTCACGTAAAGATGAAAGCCGAAGGCGCAAAACTTCTCTGTAGATCATCGCGCTAATCGCCGGATTGAGGGATCAGGGATGCTCATGGCCGCGAATGCGGGCCAAATAATTATTAACCAAATAACGGAACGGTAACGTTCTGGAAAATCAAGGAACTATTTTGAGTGGATTGTGCGGTTGGATAGGCCACGGCGCTGCGGTTACCGAAAATTTGCAACTTGTCGAACGCATGGCCGGACCGCTTGCTCGTTTTGATGGCGGCAGGATTCAGGCGCTGGCTGGAGGAAACAGTGCCTTGGCGATAGTGGCAGGGGACAATAGCGCCCATATTTATCAAAAGGATGGATTGCTGGTGGCGCTATGGGGGCAAGCCGGCTTCAGTGACGCTAGCCTATCCCAGCTTGCACAGGCCGAAGGGATGGCAAAAACACTGGCTGACAATTGGCGGGAAAGAGGAGAGAAGGCCTTCGCAAGTTTGACCGGCGCATTTTCCCTTTGCATCCTGCATGAAGAAAGCAATGAGGCCATTTTGGCAATCGATCGTATGGGCATTCGCCCGCTTTCCTTCCAGGTATCGGGAGAAGGCCTGGTTTTTGGCTCATCCGCCGATGCAATCATTTTACACTCGCGGATAAAACCCGAGATCGCTCCACAGAGCTTATACAACTACGTCTATTTTCACATGGTGCCCGGCCCCGGTACGATTTATGAGGGGCAGAAACGTCTTCTGCCCGGTGAATATTTGACTTATCGGAAGGGGCGGGCAGAAACTCGCAAGTATTGGGAAATGCGATTCCTGGAACACGAAGCGCGTCCCTTCCAGGAACTCAAGCAGGATTTTCTGGGTGTATTGCGTTCAAGCGTGCAGGAGGCAATCGGAGGGGAGGAAGCTGGAGCTTTTCTCAGTGGCGGAACCGACAGTTCGACGATAGCGGGATTGTTGGGGGAAGTCAGTGGCCAGCCCGCCCGGACCTACTCCATCGGTTTCGATGCCTCGGGTTATGACGAAATGGAATATGCGCGCATTGCGGCGAGACATTTTTCTACCCGGCATCATGAATACTATGTCACTCCCGACGATATCGTCGCTGCGATTCCGCAGGTTGCGGCGATTTTTGACCAGCCTTTTGGTAACGCTTCCGCCATACCCGCTTTCTATTGCGCGCGCATGGCGAAAGCGGACGGCCTGAGCAGGATGCTGGGCGGTGACGGGGGAGACGAATTATTCGGCGGCAATGCGCGTTACGCCAAGCAACATCTCTTCTCTATTTATGAACACATGCCTTCCGTTTTACGGAAAGGAATCATCGAGCCGCTGGTTTTTGGCGTTCCCGGCGGCGCGTCCCTGCCTCTGGTAAGCAAGGCCCGCAGCTATATTGAACAGGCGTCGATTGCGATGCCGGCGCGCACCGAAACCTATAACCTGCTGGAGCGTTATGGGCATAAAGCGGTTTTTACCGAGGCGTTCCTGACCACGGTCAATGCGGGCTACCCCGCCATCCTTTTGAATGAAATCTATCACCAGACCGAAGCCAGCAGCCTGATAAACCGTATGCTTGCATTTGACCGCAAGTTCACGCTTGCTGACAACGACTTGCCCAAAGTGGCAAGAGCTTGCGAATTGGCAGGGATGGACGTGGCTTTTCCGCTTATCAGTGATGAGATTGTGGCATTTTCCCTGCGACTTGAGCCCCAGCTTAAACTTAAAGGCACAAAATTACGTTATTTTTTTAAGGAAGCGCTACGCGGGTTTCTTCCGGAAGAGATTATCGCCAAGCAAAAACACGGCTTCGGCCTGCCTTTCGGCGTATGGCTTCAACATCACAAGCCGTTGCAGACCCTGGCTTCCGACAGCCTCAGCGACCTCAAGTCGCGGAATATCATACGTGCCGATTTTATTGACAAGCTGCTTGGGCATCATTTGGGCGAGCATGCGAGTTACCATGGCACCATGGTTTGGGTGCTGATGATGCTGGAGCAATGGTACAGGCAGCGATAGGACTCTTTCACTGCCATTCTGGTAAACCATTGCAAATTCCCCTCGATTGAACTGCCGCGCTGGCGTGCGTGCTAATGCAAGCTGCCTGCAAGTTCGGAGATATTCGGCTTTAATCCAGTCGACGTGGGCATGCGGTCCAAAATGCACATTCCATGGTTCGCTCCCGAATGCAGGTTGACGGAAAAATTTCGTGCTTCATGGGCAAATGCTGTCTATGATGTAAGAGATCCTGAGCCACGGCTATTACCGGTGGGCCGTTTATCCGGTTGCATGGTCTGGAAAATGTTCACGTAACCGCAGGGATATCTCATACGAGATCCATCCTTTTCATTAAATCCGTTTACACATGTTACGTCGTCAAGCAAGCAACCGATATGACTGAGATTGCGCTGGTATTGGTTTGCAAGCGACCGGCCTCGGGTATTGGCAAGCAACGCTTAGCCGCAAGCCTGGGAAGGCAAATGGCTAGCCACATCGCGGAGGCGCTGCTCGCCTGTGCGCTGGAAGATGCACTGGATTGGCCCGGTCCGGTGGTAATCGCGCCGGCGCATCCTGGAGATTATTCCTGGGCGGGCGCTCTCCTGCCGCCGTCGAAGCCGAAAGTGCGCATACAGCCGCAAGCAACCGGCAATCTGGGACAGCGGCTGAACATGCTGGACCATGAGCTGCGCGATGCGGGCATGGAACAACTGGTTTACATCGGTAGTGATGCACCCGTGCTTGCGGCAACCGACTATGCCGCCGTGAGCGATGCCTTGTCACGCCATGATACCGTGCTGATGCCGGCAGAAGATGGCGGCGTAGTATTGATGGCGAGTTGCCGCAGATGGCCGGCGCTGAGCGGCTTGCCGTGGAGTACGGCTCATCTGGGTGCGGCGCTGGCCGATTGTTGCCGGAGGGCGGGACAGTCTGTCGCCACGCTAGCGCATCGTTTCGACGTGGACGAGCGGGATGATCTCCTTAGATTGCCCGACGCGCTCAGGATGGACCATCGTCCGGCGCGCCGCGCATTGCGCGCGCTGGCTTGCGACCTGATTCAGTTAAGGGAGACGGATCATGTCTAGTTTTAGCGTCATCATCCCTTGCTACCATGACGAAGCGAGGTTGAGGAATTTACTCAGTCAATTGCAGAACATGCCGCATCGACCGATGGAAATCGTGGTGGTGGATGGCGCTGACGACCAGGCATGCCGCAAAATATGCCATCAATACGGCGCACGCTGGTTGGCAGGCGAGCCTTGCCGGGGACGCCAATTAGTGGCGGGAACGGCGCTGGCGCAGGGTGACGCCTTATGGTTTCTGCATGCTGATGCCCGCCTGCCGGCCGATCCGATAACGGCAATGCAGGCCGCGATCGAACAAGGCGCGTTGGGCGGCTATTTCCGTTTTCGTTTTGATGCCCCGCGCGCGTGGCCAGCACTGCTGCTGGAAACAGCCATCGCATTTCGCTGCCGGTTTGGCATTCCTTATGGCGATCAAGGACTATTCATGACGCGTCGGGCCTATGTCGAGGCTGGCGGCCACTCACCCTGGCCCTTGTTCGAGGAGGTATCCCTGGTGCGTGGATTGCGTCGCCTGGGGCGCTTTCCAGCTTTGCGCGAACCGCTCTATGTTGATCCGTTCCGCTGGCATCGCGACGGCTGGTGGCGGCGTACCTGGGTAAACCGGAATCTGGCGCTGGCTTTTGCACGCGGTGTCCCGCCTGACGAACTTGCGGCTCGCTACTATTCTAAAACCACATGACTTTCATCACGAGGCGATACTATGCATGACACTGTCCAACAATATTACGGCGAAACCCTGAGCAGTTCGCGCGACCTTCAAACCAATGCCTGCAAGACTGACGCAGGTTTGCCCGAATATGTGAAACCGATACTGGCGCAGGTACACGATGAGGTGATGGGGCGCTATTACGGCTGCGGACTGGTGCTGCCCGAATTGCTGGATGGCATGACGGTGCTTGATCTGGGCTGCGGCGCGGGGCGCGATGTCTATGTGATATCCAGGCTGGTGGGAGAACGTGGCAAGGTAATCGGTGTGGATATGACCGAAGAACAACTCGCGGTCGCACGCCGGCACCAGGAATATCATCGCAAGGCATTTAGTCATGCCGCCAGCAATGTACTTTTCCTGCATGGCTACATTGAGCGTCTGAATGAACTCGAACTGGACGACAACAGTGTGGATGTCATCGTCTCCAATTGCGTGCTGAACCTTGCTCCGGACAAGGCGGCTGTATTGCGCGAAGCCTGGCGTGTTCTCAAACCGGGTGGCGAGCTGTATTTTTCCGATATCTATACCGACCGTCGCGTACCGGTGGCGCTTACCAGTGACCCGGCGCTATACGGCGAATGTCTCAGTGGGGCACTCTACTGGAATGATTTTCAGCAACTTTCCCGTGAGCATGGTTTTGCCGATCCACGCCTGATCGAGGACCGCAGAATTACCATTGGAAACGCGGAACTGGCGGTCCGTACCGGCAACATCCGTTTTTTCTCCGCGACCTACCGATTATTCAAGCTCGATAACCTGGAGCCGGCTTGCGAAGACTACGGTCAAGCCGTGGTTTATCGCGGGACGATACCCAACCACCCCCACCAGTTTGTACTCGACAAACATCACCGCATCGAAACCGGAAAGCATTTCCCCGTCTGTGGCAACACATGGCGCATGCTGCACGACACCCGGTTCGCCGCCCATTTTGAGTTCTACGGTAATTTTGAGCGGCACTACGGTATTTTTGCCGGCTGCGGCATGGGGCTGCCCTACAGCGACGACACTGCAGACGGCGTTGCAAACAACCAGGCAGGTGGATGTTGCTAGCCATGAGCCCGGCATGAAAATTATTCCCGTCAGTGCCGGAAAACGCGATCGTTCCAAACACTGGTATCCTGCTTCAGGCGATGACTCGTGTGGTTTTATACAGCCACACGCGCTGGATGAGTTGTGGTTTCACACCGGCACCGCCTGTAATCTCGCCTGTCCTTTCTGCCTGGAAGGCTCGAAACCTGGAGATGATCGCCTGCAAATATTGCGGTTTGACGATGCCCAACCGTTTATCGATGAAGCGCTCGACCTCGGCGTCAAACAGTTCTCCTTTACCGGGGGTGAGCCTTTCATCAACAAGGACATTGTGCGTATCCTTGATTATGCATTACTGTACCGGCCTTGCCTGGTGTTGACCAATGCAACCAAGCCCGTAATGAGGCGCCTGACGCAATTGGAATCATTACGTGACCGGCCGCACGCATTGAATTTTCGCATCAGCCTGGATTATTCCGATGCTGCCCGGCATGATGCCGGTCGCGGTGAAGGCATGTTTGCCCAGGCGCTGGAAGGCTTGCAGAGACTGCATGAAATGGGATTTCGCGTATCGGTGGCAAATCAACTCTTGCCTGATGTCACGCCGGATGTAGTCACGGCGAGTTTTGCCGAAGTTTTTCGTGCTGCCGGTCTGCCGGAGGATCTGCCGCGTATCGAATTCCCTGAATTCCACCTCCCCGGCGCGCAAGTGACAACACCACAGATTACCGAACGCTGCATGACGGATTTTCAGACCGAAGAGACGCGCCGTTCCTTCATGTGCGCGTTTAGCAAGATGGTGGCGAGAAGTGGTGGCCGCATGCAGGTCTATGCGTGCACCCTCGTGGATGACGATCCGGACTACATCCTCGGACAGACGCTAACGGAAGCCTTGCAAGCATCGGTGAGCATGAAACATCACCGTTGTTACAGTTGCTTCAAATACGGCGCGACTTGCAGCGAAATATAGGCGCAGGCGGCAAAAATGAAGCGCCCACTGGATTGCATTGATGGTCCACGGAGGACTATTCGGTTTCCTTAGCCTCCCGCGAATTCTGATTTTTGAGGCGCCAGGATGAAACATTGGTGGCTGCTTATATTGCTGGGGCTGTTGGCCGGATTGTTCTTCGCCTTCGACTTGGGACGTTTTCTCAGTCTCGAAATGCTCAAGAACAGTCGGGACATGCTGCAACATGCCTATCAGGCCCGGCCAATGCAAGCCATTGGCATTTATGCCGCGGTTTATATCGTCATCACCTCACTTTCCCTGCCGGGAGCGACGTTGATGACGCTGGCCGGAGGTGCCATCTTCGGACTGTGGGTTGGTATTCCGGTGGCGGTCATTTCCGCCAGTGTGGGCGCAACCGTCGCTTTCTGGACGGCACGCTACCTGTTTCGCGATGCCGTACATCAACGCTTTGGCGACCGCATGGCAGCGATCAATGCCGGCATTGAGCGGGATGGCGCATTTTATCTCTTCACCTTGCGCCTGGTACCGGTGT
>JBOIFK010000184.1:0-5975 GCA_050741585.1 Nitrosospira sp. | reverse complement strand
GCGCAAGGGTCTGCGGAAAAGGACAAACCATCACAGCCAGGAAAAAAGGATGAACAAGTGAGCGTTGAAGTCCCCGTCATCGTGATGGTTCCAATACAGGTTTCGAATGATCTGGCGATGGACAAGGGTTGCTGGGTGAGGCTGCACGATAAGAAAGACTATCAAGGCGACAGCCTGATGCTGGTGGGTCCGATCAACCTGGCGCAGATGATTGGGCCTTTCGGCTACAATTGGGAGGATAAGGTTCACAGTGTCGAAGCCGGGCCTAATGCCAATCTCACTATCTACGACAACCGCAATTTCCGGGATCAGGATAAATTTATCAGCGCGGGTACAAAAGTCCCGGATCTGTCAAAGAAAATGGGTTTTCTTGATAATTTCCGCTCGATGATGCTGAGTTGTATCTAGCCTGGTTCAGCATGGCGCGGCCGACACGGTTCCGGTCCTTATTGGATAAGCGGTTCTCCGGTTGTGTCCCCTGACAGCGATGATGCTGGCATAGCCTGAATATTCTTTGCGGATTGCATTGCTCAGGGTCGGCATGACTGTTGGACAATGCGCTTGAGAATATGCAGCCGGCCATGAAAGAAATGCTCGGCGCCGGGGACCACGACTACCGGGAGTTCCTGCGGGGCGGCCCAGTCCAGGACGGTTTTTAGCGGGACTACTTCATCGCGGTCGCCGTGTATGATCAGCACGTCCGGGGTATGTTCACCGTCGTGCTTGGTGCTCGGATGGGTGAGGGGAGGGGAGCTCAGTCGATCGACCGATGGGGCTACCAGTACCAGTTTTTGCGGCGCGAGCCGTTGCGTGGCGTGTGCCTGGATTGCTCCCCCGAAGGAAAATCCTGCCAGTAGCAATGGCGCGGGCGTATCAAAGCGGGTATCGAACTGTTTGCGGGCAGTCTCAACGACCGCAAGCACATCTCCGGTCTCGCCCGGACCACTGTCGTTACCTGAATTGAGGATACCTTCGCTTTGCCCGACGCCGCGAAAGTTGAATTTGACTGTGATGAACCCCAATTCAAGCAATGCCTTGAAGAGGGTATGAACCACCTTGTTATCCATCGTTCCGCCAAACAGCGGATGAGGATGCGCAATGACAGCAATTCCACGCAGATGATCGCGTTCCGGCTCGGCCAGAACGGTTTCCAACTTTCCTGCCGGGCCATCAATAAAGATTTTTGTGGGGATGCGTGAACTCAACAATGAATCCAATCCTATGATCTGCCGGCTTCAGATTCTCAGCCGTTCGACCACGCGGCCGTTTCTCAGGTGCTCTTCGATAATTTCGTCGATGTCCTCCTTATCCACATAGGTGTACCAGACATCCTCCGGATAAACCACGATAACCGGTCCTTCATTGCAACGGTCAAGGCACCCCGCGTTGTTAACCCGGATTCTTTTGCTCTTGCTGTCGAGTCTGAGCGCCTTGATACGCCCCTTTGCGTAGTCGCGCATTGCCTGGGCATCATGATTGTTACAGCATACTGCTCCTGCTTCGCGCTGGTTGACGCAGAAAAATACATGCCGCTGATAGTAGCTCATGGGAATATCTAAGGAAGTGGATGGGAAAGATTATACCGGAACGCACCCCAGTTTTTTAGTGCCCTGCGAATCCTTGACAGGGTGTGCTGCCCGGCGGCATCGCTGGCGCTAGCGAAGGACGGACATCGAATTACGCATGTAATCGATAAATTACGATATAATTCAAATAACTATATGATCTATCGTAATTTTATTTCCGTCCAAAGGCGGCTCAGTCGCCGCCGTTGCTTGCGATCCAGATCTCGCAGCATCTCCAGCCGGGTAAGCAACTCGGGGCCAGGGAATATCGCTCTATTATCGGCGATCTCGGGCCGGATATATTGCATTGCATCCATATTGGGATTGCCGGAGCCGATGAGATTGGTAAGGTCAGCGGAGTTTTTTCCGTCCAGCATGAAATTAATGAATTGATGAGCCAGGCCGAGATGGCGACCATCTCGATGCAGTACCATGCTGTCGAGTGCCAGAACCGCTCCTTCCTTCGGGATCGCGTAGCCGATCGTGAATTTCCGTCCAGTGTTTTCAGCATCGAGCGCTGCCTGAAACATGTCATTCGAGTATCCGTGCGCAACCCATAGATTGCCTACGGCCAGTTCCTTGACGTAGCTGGCATTGCTGAAAGCCGTCCAGTAAGGCTTGGCACGCACGATCAGGTCCGAGGCCTGCTTCCAGTGCTCTTCATCGGCGTCGTTAGCCGAATAGCCCAGGTACTTGAGTGCGGCAGCCATCAGTTCGCGCTGGCTGTCGAGCACGGTCACTCGTCCCCTGATTTTTTCCAGATACTTCGGCTCGAAAATAATCGCCCACGTGTCGGCAGGCAGGCCGAGTTCCTTTATTTTTTCCTGGTTGAAGCCAAGCAGGGTAAGCGTATAGGCATAGGGAACAGAATATTTATTACCGGGATCGAATGCGGTGTCGAGGTATGCAGGGTTGATATTCCCGAGATTGGGTAATAGTGATTTATCCAGCGGCTTCAGCACGCCGTGACGAATAAGGGCATCCACCGCGTTGCCGGTGGGAACGATGAGATCATAGCCGGTGGCGCCGGCCGCCAGCTTTGCCAGCATTTCCTCATTGTCAGAATAATAATCCTGAAAAAGTTTGCATTGGCAGGATTCCTCGAAATGTTTAACCGTTTCCGGCGCGATGTAATTGTTCCAGTTGAATAAATACAGAATGTCATTTTCTGCGCCGATGGAAGCCGTGTTCTCATCCTGCCTGGCACAGCCTGTGACAAGGACCCATGCCAGCATGACGATGGAGGCTGCCAACGGCATCATGGGGAAGCGCCGCACTTTCATTTCTGTGATTTTTCGCGCCCTGTTTCGATCTCGCCTGAGGGGGTGCGTGATTCGAGTTTGGCGGCAACAATGATCATGACCAGCGTAAGCAGCATTAATAGGGTAGAAATCGCGTTCACTTCCGGTGTGACAGCGACCTTTATCATGGTATAGATCTGGATGGGCAGAATCGGTTCGCCCACGCCTTTGGTAAAAAAAGTAATGACAAAATCATCAATGGAGAGCGTAAAGGACATCAATGCTCCTGCGACCACCGCCGGCATGATGAGCGGCAATGTGACAAGACGGAAAGTCTGCCATGGAGACGCGCCGAGATCGCGCGCCGCTTCAAAGATACTCTCGTCCATGCCTTGCAGTCGCGACCGCACGATGATGGCAACGAAGCCGATACAGAATGTGGTGTGCGCGATGATAATGGAGACCATGCCGAGCGTTAGATTCAACGCTTGCAGAAAGAATAGCAGCAAGGATACGCCCAGCAGGATTTCGGGCATCGCCACCGGCGTGAATACCAGTATTGGCAATACCTTGAGGTTGTACCGGTGTATTGCCAGGCCGGCCATGGTGCCGAGCGTAGTGGCGCAAAAGCTCGCGCTGACCGCGATAATCAGTGAATTGCGGGCGGCGGTGAGCATTTCCTTGTTATTGAAGAGTGCCTCGTACCACGACAACGTAAAACCTACCCACTCGGCATTCAGCCTGGAATCATTAAACGAATATGCCACCACGATAGTGAGCGGGATATACAGAAACGCGTAAACTATCGCGGCTGCGGACCACAGCCAGAAATTGCCGGAGCTCATGCCGTCGCTCGCTGCCTGGTGGCGGCGCGCGCGAACCATGTCGCCAGGCCGGCAGTCGACAGCACTGCAAGTGTCAACATGATTGACAGCGCTGAACCAAACGGCCAGTCGCGGGTACCAAGGAACTGATCTTTGATCAGGTTGCCAATGAGGATGTCGCCCGTGCCGCCCAGTATATCCGGCACCGCAAACATGCCGAGCACCGGAATAAATACGAGCGCGGAACCTGAAAATACGCCTGGCAGCGATAGCGGCCAGGTGACACGCCAGAAACGTTGCCAGCGGGTGGCGCCCAGATCCTGGGCCGCATCAAGGAGCGAGGAATCGTGCTTTTCCAGATTGGTATAGAGAGGCAACACCATAAATGGCAGGTGCACATAAACCATGCCTACCAGCACTGCGAATGGCGAGAACAACAATGCGACCGGAGCGATGCCGAATGTGCCCAGGGCGGCGTTGATAAAATGACTAAGGCCGGACTCGGGGCCAAGAATAATCATCCAGGCATAAATGCGGATAAGGAAATTGCTGGCAAATGGCAGCACTACCAGCAGCACCATCAGATTGCGGAAGCGTTTCCTGCTGCGCGCGATCAGCAATGCCAATGGATAGGCCATGATAAGGCAGATCAGCGTGGTCGCTGCCGCAACGCCAAAAGATTTGAGGAAAATTCTGGCGTAAAGCGTATCGCTGAAAAAGAACTGATAGGCTTCTGACGTAAGGCCATATTCGCCACCGGCTTCTCCTGCGGGCGCGGTAATCGGCGCAAGGCCCCCAAACTCGCCGGGAAAGCGGAATGAGGTGAGGATCATAATCAGGCTGGGGACAACGAAGAAAACTACCAGGAACAATAGTGGCGGCCCACTTACCAGAAACCTGGCGATGCGGTTCTTTTTAGCGTTTTCCTTGATATCTCCTTTAGTCATTCAGGAAAATGCCTGCGTCATGTCTCCAGGAAACCCCCACCGGATCTCCCACTTCGAAAAATTTAGCTCGCCCCGGTGCGGAATTGGGCAGCAAAGCCTCAATATAGGCGCCATTGGAAAGCTCCACGATATAAGTGGTGACATCGCCCACATAGAGAAGGTCATGCACTTTTCCGGGGAAATGGTTTCCCAATGTCGCGTCACTCGATGGATGGGAAATCCGCACCTGTTCGGGACGAATCGCCATTACGCCTTTGTCGCCCACTTTGACCCCTTCCTTGCCGATTGCGATGACCTCACCCAATTCTGCGATATCGAGTTTCAAATGCGACGCAGTCGTTTCCAGAACATATGCGTTCATCATGCTGATCTTGCCGACGAAGTCGGCAACAAAACGGTTCCTGGGGAAGCTATAGATTTTGGAGGGCTCGTCGATTTGTTCAACACTTCCCTGGTTCATTACAGCGATGCGATGCGACAACGCCAGCGCCTCATTCTGGGCGTGGGTAACGAATACGAACGTCACTCCCACCTCTTTCTGAAGATTAATGAGTTCGATCTGCATCTCCTCACGCAGTTTCGCGTCCAGCGCGCCCAACGGTTCATCCAGCAACAGCAGCCGCGGGCGATTGACCAGTCCCCGGGCAAACGCCACGCGCTGTTTCTGTCCGCCCGACAATTCATGCGGAAACCGGCTGCCGAAATCCGACAAGCGTACGTTGCTTAGCGCCTCTTCCACTCTGGATTTTATTTCCTGGGGTGGCTTGCCCGCCATCCTGAGCGGAAAAGCAATGTTGTCCGCGACGGTCATATGGGGAAACAAAGCATAGGTCTGGAATACCGTATGGACAGGCCGTTTTTCCGGAGGTGTGCCGGCCATATCCTTGCCGTCCAGCAGAATCTGGCCCGAGTCGGGCAGATCGAATCCAGCGATCATGCGTAAAAGCGTCGTCTTGCCGCAACCTGAAGGTCCAAGCAGCGTAAAGAATTCACCCGTTTGAATGCTGATGCTGACGTTATCGACTGCGGTGTAGGCGCCAAAGCGCCGTGTCACGTTACAGATTTCCAATAGCGCCATCGCATTGTCGTGCCAATTAAAACAGGGATTCTACCAAAATTAATTCCCTGGAATAACTAGCCAATACCGCCGGGGGGTCGCTGCCACAAAGGGACAACGGTCGGCATGGATGGATTGGTGAATGACCTTTTAAAAAATGCCGGGCTCCCCGGCCAGAGGAGCCGGTATCCGTCACACGAAGTATTTTCTGTTGCTAAGGGTTTCCCTTAGCAAAAAACCAGGGTTTCCCCAATATACTCATAGTCTTGACTGGATTAGGATGAAGTCACTTTCATTCCAATTGGGTCCATGACTCTTATGAAAACAAATTTAGGAAAACG